>JALQWV010000108.1 GCA_023263465.1 Ilumatobacteraceae bacterium | reverse complement strand
GGAATTACCGACATCATCGATTTGCGCGGCGAGGCATCACATGAGCGTTTTGTAGCGCAACATGCACCACACATGAGGTATCACTGGTTGGGTGTAGATGACGAAGGCGATCGCAGAAGCGATGAGTGGTTTGAAGCAATTGAGGCAGCGGCACAATTGGTGTTGCAAGACCCAAGTCGCAAAGTGGTCATTCACTGTCACATGGGTGTAAACCGTGGTCCTTCGGCGGCGTTCACTGCGCTGATCACACATGGCGTCGACCCGATCGAGGCACTTACCCAAATCCGTTCAGCGCGGCCGGTGGCGGCAATTTTGTACTCCTTTGATGCGGTGCAGTGGTTTGCGCAAAGGCAGGGCAAGTCCGAAGAAGAAGCGGCAGACCTTTTCCAGGCGGTCTATGACTGGCACGCGGAAAACCCTCTAGATGTGAGATATTGCATCCAGCAAATTGGCAGCAGGTACGCGGCGTAATTCGGCGGCAGGTTCCAATGTCACACAATTGGGACCTGCGTGCGTATAGCAGGTATGACAAACATACCTAACCCAAAAATCACACACATATACATCCTGGTTGACCGTTCAGGCTCGATGGAATCAATAGCTAATGACGTAATTGGTGGATTCAACACCACCATTTCCGAACAACAGGCGAATGGTCCGGACGCCAAGCTCACGGTCATCCAATTCGACTCGCAAGACCCAGCGGCAGTGATGTGCGCAGGCATTCCAATTTTGGAAATGAATCGTCTTGATCGTTCGACCTACCAACCGCGGGGCGGAACTCCATTGTTGGATGCAACAGGTCTCTTGATCGGTCGTATTCGCGTCGAGCAAGCAGCACGAGTTGCAAACGGACTGCCTGAGGAAGACGTGGTGTTTATCACGATCACTGATGGCCAGGAAAACCAAAGTCGGGAATACAACCTTCCAAGAATCACTCAGTTAGTGAATGAGTGCAAAGCAGCGGGGTGGACGTTTGTCTACATGTCTGCAGACCTCAATGCGTATGCAGACGCGGCAGCGATGGGCTATGACCATGGGTCTACTCAACACTTTGCGGCAACTGCAGATGGTGCAGGAAAAGCGTTCACGAGCATGTCAAGGAACATGTCAAACATGCGCGACAAGAAGCGTCGCATGGAGGCATATGACCGGAGTGAATTCTTCGAAACTGGCAAGGATGCAGAAGACAATTCATGATGAATAAACCTGCAAGGTACATCATCACTGAAGTAGATGTGGCCGGGGTTTCGACCCCGGTCCTTGCTCGAGTGAAGTGTGAAAACAGCTCCGGTTCATTCGAAAACATTTTTCCTGTTGAAGCTGTGCATGGATACGCACGAAACCAGAGGGAAGAGGGCTTCATTGTGAACGTTGAGTGGTTATATGAAGTGCCACAAGAGGCACAAAATTGGTGGGCAGAGTATTTCATTGCTGTAGGAGGCAAATAACAATGTGGGTCTTTACTGAAACAGGATTTGTAAGTGCAGTTCGCAAGCCAGAGGAACCGAAGTACATCACCGTGCGTGCTCGAGAGAAGCAATCGCTTGAAGTGCTATCAGAGCTGGCAGAAAATCCGATCATTGATACACCGTACGGTGATTACGCCTATCGTGTACTCGTTACCGACGAAGTGTTCAAGGCTTGGCTGTCAACTTCGGTTGACATGTTGGATTACGACAACTTCAAGAATCGAGTGTGGGACACTCGCGGCGACGAGTTCCATGACGCTCTTGGCGAAGTATGGTCAGCCATGTACAAGCTGCAACAGTAAAGGCCTGAATTAGGCCGCTTTTGCTGGTGCGTTTCCACCGAACATTGGTCCCAATAATCCACCAAGGTGTTGCGCTTCTCTAACCAGACCGTCAAGTAGTCCGGTCATGTCCTTCGAATGCTCACAACGCATTTCTGCTCCCACGACAATCATGTTGTTGTCGCACCACACACGAACTCCAACTCGAGTGGTGTTCAAACGGTTGATTTCGCGGAGTAGCTTTACGTTTTGTGTGACATTGTGAAGGACGGTTGAGGTTGCGCGAATAATGGGTTCGGTTCCATCAAATAGTTGAATCCGAACATTGACATCTTTATATTTTGCTGCGATGAGTCCATTGTCGTGTACGAGGTGAGAAATTTTCTTTTCTTCCAAATACTCGACAATCTGTGGAAAATAGATTTCTGCTCCACTTAGTCGACGATCAAAATTAATTGAGAACTGTTCGCATTCAATTTGGAGGTGCTGACCAATTTCTGAGTTGAAACTGATCGTTAGTTCTGGATCTGAATTGATAAACAATCGGTTCATCAGATTGTCAAGAAGTAGATGACTAAGAGAAAACGAACCCGTTCCGGTTGTTTGCGCAGGTAGTTTTACAACTGTGTCAGGACATCCGACATACGACCAACTG
>JALQWV010000129.1 GCA_023263465.1 Ilumatobacteraceae bacterium | reverse complement strand
AGGCGTTCAGAGCCCTCAACCCACAACGCGCGCCAGTATTGCTGCCCAATCTGCAATTGCGCCCCCGGTAGGAATCGAACCTACGACCTACGGATTAGAAGTCCGCCGCTCTATCCATCTGAGCTACGGGAGCAATCTGTTTGCTCAAATCTACCGCCCGCTCAACTACCGTTTAGCCGTGCGATCACGACTGCTGGTGCTATTTGCGGCAATTTGTTTCGCCACAACTGGCACATCGCGTGCACTCGGACCAGACAGTGCCACCTCTCTTGGAGTAGCCACTGTTCGATTTATCGTCGGCGCTCTAGCCCTTTTCGCCATCACCACGCGCACCCGTAAGCCTCAAGCCACCACGGTTTCACTACCTCTCTATACATGGATGATCGCGGGCTTTGGTCAAGCCATGTATGGCGCAACCTTTTTTGCTGCCGTTCATGAAACGGGTGTCGCAGTGGGCACGGTCGTGGCGCTTGGTTCTGCGCCCATTCTGACCGGCGTCTTGTCGGCGGCATTGTTTCGATCGACACCCACTCGTAGGTGGATGTTTGCCACTGCGTTTGCCACTGCAGGGATGTCGCTCATCGTGTTGTCGGGAAGTGACGCAAACATTTCGCTCGTTGGAATTCTGTTCGCACTTGGGGCTGGACTCGGTTATGCGCTTTTTGCACTTGCGAGTAAGCGAATTGTTGAGTCGGGAGTTTCGAGTGATGCCGCTATGGCGCGAGTGTTTGGCGTCGCAGCCGTCATGTTGGCCCCAACATTGTGGTTCGTGAATACCGATTGGGTGTTTACAACAGGTGGCGTAACACTTGGCCTGTGGTTAGGAATCGTGACGGTGGCACTTGCCTACTGGGCATACGCGAGTGGTTTGAAAAACTTGGAGCCACGTGAGACCACCATGATCACGCTCGCTGAACCTGTTGTTGCAACCTTTCTTGGAGCAGTGGTGCTTGACGAACGACCAGCAACTCTTGCGTGGTTCGGCATCATCATTGTCATAGCGGCTCTCGCATACGAATCAAAGTCGGCGCACACATAGGTGTGTGAGAGCAACTTCAAAAGTTATACCAATAGTTATACCAATTCGCTATGCTGATCAGATGGCACAGAAAGTTGGACCCAAGGGTCAAGTCGTAATTCCAAAAAAGTTTCGTGACGAACTTGGAATTGAACCAGGAGATGAGGTCGTTGTTTCACTTTCTGAAAATGGCGTACTTATTCAGTCTGTGCACACAACCAAATCTCTGCGTGGCATGTTTGCTGGCTCTGGAATGCTCAAGATGTTGATGGATGACCGTCGGAAAGAGGCTCGATGAACATCTGCCTCGACTCCTGGGCGGTACTCAATTGGCTAGAAGATGGACCCTCTGCTGGTGCCGTAGAAAAGTCCATTCCATCTCGCCCTGTGATCAGCCTTGTCAATGTTTGCGAAGTTTTGTACATCATCTCCAGAAAACATGGAGACAAAGCAATCCAGCAGGTTCTCCCAGCCCTACGCCAAAACCTTGCCTTCATCGAGGTTGATGAAGAACTCACACTTTCTGCGTCGCGAATCAAGGCTGCACACAAAATGGCCCTTGGAGATGCATTTTGTGTAGCGACAGCTCTTGCCCATAACGCGAAAATTCTGACCGGCGACCCTGAAATCATCAATGCAAAGGGCCATTGGAAAGTTCACGATCTACGCTAAAAACGTGATTTTGCATTTGTTATCACGTGAGGCTTGGGCAGAAGCCCAAGCACATGGACTACTTGTTGCTCCCTCGATTGCTACCGAAGGCTTTGCACACTGCTCTACCGAACACCAAATAGTCGACGTAGCTAACAAGTACTACAGAGGTGCGACCAACATGGTGTTGCTCAACATTGATCCCAAAAATCTAGACAGTGAACTGAAATTTGAGCCACCTGCTCACCTTGATGGCTCACCAGCACTTCCCCATGAACCGATGTTCCCCCACATTTACGGGCCAATCAATCTGAATGCCGTAATTGAAGCGATTGACTTCCCATGTGACGCAGCCGGCAGCTTTTTTGCACCATCGCAGTTGAATACCTTCAGCATTGCCAACATTGCAAACACACCGCACCATTGGCAACAAGCTGCCGAACTATCCGTAAGGGAATGGGAAAGTTACTTCCCTAGTGACACAACGCAAACGTATTTCGATCTTTACGGTCAACAGGGTCAATATGCAGGCCATTTTGCAGAGACCTACATTGCGGTAAGCACCGAAAACGAACTCCTTGGAATGGCAACTCTTGTCGACGACGATGAACTTCCAGATTCAACTGAACCTGGGCCATGGCTTGCAGCGGTTCTTACCGTGCCTATACATCGCTCGCTAGGAGTTGCAACAACGCTGATACAGCACATCATTCAGCGAGCGCACGCTCTTGGGCACGCCAATCTGTATCTCTACACCGCAGACCAACAGGAATGGTACGCCAAAAAGGGTTGGATACCAATTCGTGAAGCTGAACTTAACGGCATTGCACACACCGTGATGCGCTTACCACTTCAGATTTAGTCTTCGAGACTCCAGCGAACTTCAACTGTTACTGACACATCCTGCGTACCAAGGTTGATCACAGTTTTTGCCATTGACAATTCTGCGCTGCCAGCATCACCAGCCATCAAAGGAACTGGCGAACTTGGCGAGGTTATCTCGGTGATGTACAACACCGATCCAAGATCTTCGTCAACCAA
>JALQWV010000102.1 GCA_023263465.1 Ilumatobacteraceae bacterium | reverse complement strand
TGTAGTCGACCAAGCATCGTCGCAGTTGCTCGTTGGAGCAAGCCTTGATTACCAGGATGGTCTGCAAGACGCTGGATTCAAGATCAACAACCCAAATGCATCACGCACGTGTGGTTGTGGCAATAGCTTTAGCTGATCTCGCTACAGCACACCAAGCGCGGTAAACGCTTCGGTGATTTCTACTGCATCAAAGATTGCATCAAATCGCTCTACTAACACGCCTTGGGCGTCGGTTATGAATAGTGCCGGTTCGTACGTCATGTTCATTGCTTCAACAGCGGGTGCAACAATTGTTGCGGTGTCGTCGGTATAAATCTCGGCATGCAACATGGTGAGTCTGTCGCCAACTGCTTCGCGCATGGACAACAATGCGTCGAGAGCAGGTGAGCATGTGCCGGTTTGGCAGTGAGCTGGAGTTCCAACCAAATACGCAACTGGCTTGCCGAGCTTCAATGCATCATTGAGCGTGATGTCATGAAGCGGACATGGTTCAGGGGAGCGCGTGCACAGCGGATTTACACCGCGCGAATCTGAAGTAGTTGGAGTATCTAAACCAGGAAGTGGAGTTCCGATGAGTGGAATTGAAACCGTCGCTGGATCCAGTATCTGCACACCAGCACCGTCTTGCGTGCCACCATCAACAACGAGTGAATAAATACCAGTAGTTGCAATTTCTGCCCGAAACGGCCAATACGGGGGATCGATGTTCGCATCGTGTCTCATTGCCACCATGTCGGCAATGACCACTTCACCGGTTTCTGAATTCAACAACTGTGCGCGAAGTTCTGTTGGCAATTCGACGCCATTCGTCTTTCCGAGCAGGCCCGCTTGGTTGGCAAGTGAAATTGGAATACGCACTGATCCAGGTACCAACACTTGGGGGAATCGTTGGACTACTTGAAAAAGTTCGTTTCCTGCGATTGACGAGGAACTTCCGCAAGACGTTAGAAAACTGATTGATCCCCCAAGACCAAAGGTTGCAAGTGTTCCAGTAACAAATTGTCGGCGGGAAATCATGCCTTCATCGTAGGAGTCATTTTCGTCCAGAAGCCATCGCCCTATACGCTGGGAGCATGGCTACTGCAAAAAAGACCGCAAAAAAGACAGTAAAGAAGACTGCAAAGAAGACTGCAAAGAAGGCTGTGAAAAAGTCACCGCAGAAAGCGGCGAAGAAGTCTTCAGCGCCAGCAAAATCAACCGCACCTCTTGGGCCATACACCCCTGTAGTTCGTGCAGGAGACTGGGTCATTGTTTCGGGTCAGCTCGGTGTTGTTGAAGGGAAAATCGTTTCGGGTGGAGTTGCCAAGCAAACTGCACAAGCCGTGGTCAACCTGAAGGCGCAGTTGGCATCTGTAGGTTGCAATATTCACGACGTCAAGAAAACGTTGTGCTTCCTTACCGACATGGACACGTTCAGCACCTTTAATACGGCATACGTTGCTGGGTTTGACGGCAGCCGCCCAGCGCGAAGCACTATTGGCGTTGCCTCGCTCCCATTTGGTGGCGCGGTGGAGATCGAAGCCTGGGCTTTCAAGCCACTACGGTAAATGTCATGCCTGGAGCCGTACTTCTCGTTCTTGCACTCGTTGGTTTCCCCGTAGTGGTTGGCCTGTCCACAGCTGGACTTGCTGCACTCATTGGTTTCTTCCTGCAAAAGGATGCCGATAAGCGCCATGAGGGTAGTGAGCTCATTGACGTCAACATCTGATCTTCTTATTCGAAATGCGGCGTTAGTCGCAACAGTTGACAACCAACGCAGGGAAATTTCTGGTGGGTGGGTAGCCATCACCAATGGACGTATTTCTGGAGTTGGAACCGCTGGCAGTGAGCCGGCTGCAACTCGCACCATTGATGCAACAGATTGTTTAGTGACACCAGGTCTGGTGAACACACACCATCACCTGTATCAAAACCTCACGCGCGCATTTCCCCCAATGACTAATGCAGCGTTGTTTGGTTGGTTGAAAACTCTGTATCCACTGTGGAGCACCCTGAACGAAGAATCTGCACATGTTTCGGCGTGGGTTGGACTTGCCGAACTCGCATTGTCGGGATGTACAACTTCGACAGATCATCTCTATGTGCATCCTGCAGGTGCAGGAGATTTGTTGAGTGCTGAAATTTCCGCAGCACAAGATATTGGAGTGCGGTTTCACCCAACGCGCGGATCAATGTCGCTGTCAGAAAAAGATGGTGGCTTGCCTCCCGACAATGTGGTGCAAGATCACGATGTGATTTTGGCGGAGTCACAGCGCATGGTGGAATTGCATCACGATCGCAATCACGGTGCAATGGTGCGCATTGCGCTCGCTCCATGCTCACCATTTAGTGTCACGAAAAAGTTGATGATTGAATCCGCCGAACTTGCCGAGAAGTTGGATGTGCGTCTGCACACTCACTTTGCCGAGAACTCCGAAGACGATGATTTTTCCATTGCCACATTTGGCTGTCGACCAACGCAATATTTAGAAGAAGTAGGCTGGCTCAGCAATCGCACTTGGGTGGCACACTGCGTAATGCCAAATCACGACGAGATTCACCAACTTGGTGCTGCAGGTATAGGTGCAGCACATTGCCCGAGTAGCAATCTCATATTGTCATCGGGCATTTCACCGGTAGTGCAACTTCGTGAAGCAGGCGTACATGTTGGCTTAGGCGTGGATGGTTCATCATCTGCAGACTCCGCATCACTGTGGCTCGAAGCGCGTCAGGCAATGTTGCTCGCAAAGCTGCACAGCGGAGCCGCTGCGGGAACTGCGCGGATGGCACTGGAAATTGCTACTCGCGGGGGTGCTGGATGTCTTGGTCGTATCGGTGAAATTGGCGAAATTTCAGTTGGCGCTGTGGGCGATATTGCCGTGTGGTCGTTAACGGGGCCAGTATTTGCTGGCGCAATTGCCGACCCGATTGAGGCCTGGTTGCGCTGTGGCCCAATTGGCGCAATGCACACCATCGTGAATGGCAAGTCAGTAGTTGAGAATGGGCATTTGGTGAGCAACAAAGTTGATGACATGTTGAGACAACATCGCGTGCTCGCACACCAGATGCAATCGCATCTCGGTTAAGCACGATATGTTCCAGCACGCAGTTGTCACTTTCGTTTCGGTATTTCTGGCTGAACTACCTGACAAAACGATGTTTGCAACGTTATTGCTGTCCACCCATTTTCGTCGCCGATTTCCCGTGTGGATTGGGGTTACTGCCGGCTATTCGTTTCATGTTGTTATTGCAGTGATTTTTGGCTCCGCGCTATCGCGTCTGCCCGAGCGTCCAATTCAATTACTTGTCGGTTTGCTGTTCGTTATTGGTGGCGTGATGACGTGGCGTGCCGGAAAGGATGATGACGAAGAGTCAACCGATAAGTGGTCAACCACGATGTCGAACTCACGTGTTGCATGGACTGCTGCTTCGGTCATTTTGGTTGCCGAGTTTGGTGATCTCACACAACTTGCCACGGCTGGTTTTGCCGCAAGATTTGATGATCCAATTACAGTTGCGTGTGGAGCGGTGCTTGCGCTTTCGTCTGTGTCTGGTTTAGCCGTGCTTACCGGCTCGTGGTTGACAACAAAAGTTCCACTTCGTGTGATTCAGCGAGCTGCAGCGCTGTTGTTTTTGATTATTGGTGTTGCGACGCTCGTGACAGCGTTGGCTTAGTTGTTGCCTGCTGACCACTTCGATTGACCAAAGCGGTATCCAACACTGCGCACGGTTTGAATGAGGTTGGCGTGTTCTTCGCCAAGCTTTGCGCGCAAACGACGAATGTGCACGTCAACGGTGCGTGCGCCACCAAAGTATTCGTAGCCCCAAACACGTGACAACAAGGTTTCACGAGAGAACACCTTGCCAGGGTTCTGCGCCAAAAACTTGAGTAGCTCATATTCCATGAATGTGAGGTCGAGTGCATGACCACCAAAAGATGCTTGGTAGGTCTCAACATTTAAAACAAGTCCGCTGTATTCGATAAGTGATTCGCGATTACCCTTGATTTCAAACCAGAACAAATGTCGAAGCCGCGCTTCAAGTTCGCGAGGGTGAAACGGCGCGAGGCAGAAGTCGTCATACAGATCGTCGCGCAAATCTAAATCTTGCAATTGACCACCATTGACGAGCACTAAAACTCGCTCAACAGGAACGTCACGTTTACGCAGTGCACGACAGAGCGACCAGCCACCTTCTGGATCTTCGTCGCACATGATGATGGCTCCCGACCAGCCTTCGGCGGGTTCGCTCTTTGCTGCATCGTCTGCGGATGCGACGGCTTTCCAACGAAATCCGGCCAAATCAAGCGTGCGCGCAAGATCAATAGGGGCAGGCGATGGAAACACTGCGAGCATTTGGGAGAGTCGGTCGCTGGTCATGACGGCAATTAAATGGACTTCAGGTAGCGGCCAAGTTCATATTCGCTGATGTGGGTCTTGTATGAACGCCACTCTGCACGTTTATTGCGGAGGAACCATTCAAAGATGTGTTCACCTAACGCATCTGCAACAAGTGAAGATTTCTCCATCACACGTAATGCATCGGACAACGACTGCGGCAATTGTTGGATACCCATTTTCTCGAGTGCAACATCGTCCATCTCAAAGAGGTTTGCATCCGCCTCTGCAGGCAATTCATATCCCTGTTCGATTCCGCGCAGACCAGCAGCCAAAATGACCGAGAAAGCAAGGTATGGGTTACATGCGGGATCTGGCGAACGATATTCAATGCGTGTTGCTGAATCGCTTCCACGTTTTGGAATTGGAACGCGAATGAGTCCACTGCGATTGTTTCTGGCCCACGAAATGTGCACTGGTGCTTCAAAGCCAGGAACTAGTCGCTTATATGAGTTAACGGTCTGATTAGTGACTGCAGTGATTTCTGCAGCATGGTGCAATAAGCCGGCCATAAATTTCTTTGCAGTCGGCGACAAGTTGTATGGGTCATCTGGGCTGTGGAATGCATTGCTCTCACCCTCAAAAAGTGAAAGGTGTAGGTGCATTCCTGAACCTTGAATAGTTTCAAGCGGTTTTGGCATGAACGTTGCATGCACGTCGTGCAATGCAGCGATTTCTTTCACGACAAATCGGAATGTCATCACACTGTCGGCCATGGTGAGCGCATCGGTGTGACGCAGATCAATTTCATGTTGGCTAGGTGCGTCTTCGTGGAAGCTGTACTCCACAGGAATACTCATAGTTTCAAGTGTGCGAATGGTTTCTTTTCGCAACGAACTAGCAATGTCAGTGCTCGTTAAGTCAAAGAATCCACCTTGGTCGAGTAACACCGGTTTGTTCGTTCCGTCTGGTGGAGCAAAATAGAAGTATTCAATGTCTGGAGCAATGTAGAACGAGTAGCCCTTATCGCGCGCTGCGCTTAAATTGCGACGTAACACTTGTCGTGGGTCACCATCGAATGCAGTGCCATCAAGTTTTGCAATGTCGCAGAACACTCGTGCCTCGGCACCTTTTGAGTCTGCCCATGGAAGTACTTCAAACGTGTTGGCGTCGGGAATTGCGAGCACATCACTCTCCTGCACCCGACTAAAGCCATCAATGGAAGAGCCATCAAAGCTCATGCCGTCGTTGAGGGCATTTTCCATTTCAGCGGGGCTGATAGCAAAAGATTTCAGGTTTCCAAGAACATCGGTGAACCACAGTCGAACCAGTCGAATACCGCGCTCTTCAACAGTGCGTAATACGTAATCACGCTGGTGTTCGTGCAAGGTGGACATCTCTACAGTCTGCCTCCATAAATAAACAACGGCACCGAGGAACCGGATCCTCGGTGCCGTTGAGGCTTATTTCCGCCTTTCGGGCGAATTACTTCTTTTTCTTTTTGGCTGCAACCTTGGTCTTCGTTGGGGCCTTCTTTTTCACGGCCTTCTTCGGAGCCTTGGTGCTTGCATTTGGCGCCTTCGCGGCACCGCATACCGTTTCCATAATCAGTCGTGTCACCACATATGGATCAACGTTTGCGTTTGGACGACGGTCTTCTGCATAACCCTTGCCATCACGAGCAACTTGCCAAGGAATGCGAACCGAAGCACCACGGTTCGAAACGCCGTAGCTGAACTTGTCCCATGGAGCCGTTTCGTGTTTGCCAGTGAGGCGGCTTTGAATGTCATCACCGTAGTTATTGACGTGTTCCATAACTTTTGCACCGAGTGCTTCACAAGCTGCCTCAATCGCTGCGTAACTTCCACGCATGGCCTTCGTTGAGAAGTTGGTGTGTGCACCTGCTCCGTTCCAGTCACCTTTTTGTGGCTTCGCTGCATAGGAAATGACCACGTCGTGATCTTCTGCAATGCGGTCGAGCAACCATCGAGCAACCATCATGTGGTCACTTACGGTAAGTGCGTCTGCTGCACCAATTTGAAACTCCCACTGACCAGGCATTACTTCAGCGTTCGTTCCTTCAATCATGAGACCAGCTTCAA
>JALQWV010000004.1 GCA_023263465.1 Ilumatobacteraceae bacterium | reverse complement strand
CGACCTTCCCGTCCGCGCCGCGATGATGATCGCCCAAGTCGTTCACGCAGTTTTGACTCTGACCGTCCGTCGCGTTCTCGTCGCGACGATGATCGTCCGGTAGGTCGTGGTCGTCCGTCATCGGGTCGGCCATCTAGTGGTGGGCGTTTTGCTGATCGAGATTCACGTCCTAGTCGTCCTCGTCGCGATGATGATCGTCCAAGTCGTTCGCGCAGTTTTGACTCAGATCGTCCGTCGCGTCCACAAACCGATGCACAGCGCCGCGCCGATCAGGTACGTTCCCGAACAGGAGGTCGACGAAATGATCGCGACGCAGCACCGCGTAACGATCATCAGCAAGAACGCTGGAAAGATGAGGGTTCCACTCGTGCGCCACGCCGCGGTTCGCGTCATCGCGACCATGACGCACCAATCCGTTTGGAGCGTGACGAAAAACGCGCATCAGCACCTGCTCTTGCTCATGTAGAAGCAACCGTTGGCAAGAAGATCGCCGGGATTGTTGGTGATCAGGCCGCAAAGCGTCTTATTAGCAAGCTCGCTCTTGCTCTCGATGCCTTTGAAAAGGGTCGCTACCAAGACGCGAAACGCATCATCATTCCGATCACGCGTGAGTGCGAGGGAGTGCATCTCATCCACGAGATTGCCG
Organism: Ilumatobacteraceae bacterium; assembly: GCA_023263465.1. Classification (GTDB taxonomy): domain Bacteria; phylum Actinomycetota; class Acidimicrobiia; order Acidimicrobiales; family Ilumatobacteraceae; genus UBA3006. The sequence goes on along the minus strand of JALQWV010000004.1, from coordinate 8,581 downwards.
GTTTGTCGTTGTATCGCCTGGGGCAATGGCGAGATGCTGCCGATCATCTTGAAAAGGCACGCGTTGCGATGCCCGCTTCAACGTTGAACCACCCAGTTCTTGCAGACTGCTATCGCGCGCTCATGCGTTACGAGAAGGTCGACGAATTATGGAAAGAATTGAAGGACGCTTCACCGGACCCAGCAATTGTTGCTGAGGGCCGCATTGTCGCAGCCAGTGCGCAAGCAGATAGGGGCGATATTCAACATGCTGTTCGCATCATGCAACAGACGAAGAAAGATCCTGCAAAGGTGCGTGAGCACCACTTGCGCGAGTGGTACGTACTTGCCGACTTGTACGACCGTTCAGGCGACGTCATTAATGCACGGGAATGGTTCAAGAAGATCGCTCACAACGATCCAGATTTCTCTGACATTCGCGATCGCCTTGCGGCAATCGGTTCGCACTAACGCGTTTTCAACTCTCGTAGTACGAATCCTGTTCGCAGTTTCGGCGTAAAGAACGTTGACTTCGGCGGCATGAGCAGACCTTCGTAAGCAGTGCGCTGAATTTCAGCAACACTGACTGGTCGAATCAAGATTGCAGCTGTGGCATTGCTCGTCTGGAGTTCGTGTTGAACCTCTGCGACGCCGTGTTGATAGCGAACTTCGTGTTGTACATGAGATAGTGCATGCTCCAGATATGCGCTATCAAGGTTTCGAACCCCTGCGAATTTCTCTGGTATCGGTGTGAGCCAGTGGGCGCGTCCCGATCGTGAAACTAGGCATAACGAACCGCGTTCATTCATCTGCGACAGCGTTGCTGAACCCACGGGGTCAGCATCCGTGATCGTAAAAAATGGGGAAAGTGCGGCAGCCAACTCTGAGTAGGAGATGCCTTCGTACAAGCGATGAATAGCGGCAACACTGAGTTGTTCGTCAATGAGTTCATTCACATACGTCATGGTGAGCTCTGCGCCAGAGGTTTTGCTCCGTAGACGTTCACGTGTTTCATTTCGATAGGTGCGACTGATGGCATAGCGGTGGTGACCGTCTGCAATCACAACTGGGTGCGACGAAATTGAAGAAGAGATTGCTGCAATGCGCGAATCGTCGGTAACACGCTCAACACTGTGAATGACTCCAAGGTCATCAGTAACACTGCCGAGAAGTTCACCAGGTTCGGAAAGCAATACGGACAGTCCATGTGCCAGTGAGAGTCCCCACACAGGAGACAAGTTTGCGTCGGTTGCTCGCGTTAGCTCGAGACGATCGGTTTTGGCCTTCGGGGTGGTGCGTTCGTGGGGCAGTACGCCACCAGCGCCTTCATCTACTACCTCCAATGCCCCGATCACTCCAACGACATTTCGCGGTTTGCCAGTGGGGTCGGTGAATTTCATGCGATACAGCGTGAACGATGGACAATCGTCGCGCACCATAACGCCATCACTTATCCACTGAGAGAGAACCGAAGCAGCATGTTCGTATGCATTTCCAGATAGCGCTATCGGCATATCAATGTGAACAATGTTGTGCTCGTGCCGATTCGCTAATGCCAAGCGGTCGGCGTCTGACAGCACGTCGTATGGTGGCGAACAAACATCAACGAGTTCGACATTGCTCCCATAACGAAGCGCCTGAAACGGTTCAAAACGAGGCACAATTACAGTGTGCCACTGAAGCCAGCGATTTTGTGCGATTTAGATGGGGTCGTATGGCTCATGCACAAGCCGATCTCGGGTTCAGTAGAAGCAATTCGCAGAATCAGGGAATCGGGTCATCAGGTGTTGTTTGTGACCAATAACTCGCATGCTTCTGCAGCGGAACAGGCAACTGTTCTGGAAAGTATCGGAATTCCTGCTCTCGGTCACGTTGTCACTGCGTCGCAATCTGCTGGAGCTCTGCTGCAGCCCGGAGAACGCGTGTTGACCTGTGGAGGTCCAGGAGTTATGCAGGCAATCGCCGATTCTGGTGCAATCCTCGCAGGTAGGTCGGATGATCCCGAACTGCCGATCGACATTGAAGTTGACACAGTTGTGGTGGCATTTCATCGGACGTTTGATTTCGCAGGATTGACTCGGTTGTCGGCATCAATTCGAAATGGTGCACGATTCATTGCCACCAATGACGATGCAACCTATCCGACGCCACATGGAGTGATTCCTGGTGGAGGCTCGATTGTTGCAGCGGTCGCAACTGCCAGTGGCGTGCAGCCAATTGTGGCTGGAAAACCCTATGCACCTATGGCAAATCTGGTGCGCACGGTGCTCGGTGTGAGCGATCTTTCTGACTCGTGGATGGTGGGAGATCGGGTGTCAACAGACGGTGCGTTTGCTCAGACACTCGGTTGTCGTTTTGCACATGTACAAAGCGGAGTGTCTCACACGCCAGACGAACTGCAAAATGTTGATTTTGAGGGACATGACTTGGCTGCTTTTGCCGACTTTATTGTTGAGAAGTATCGCTAGATCGTGAGTACTCGGAGAGTTCGTGTAGATGCCGCGCTCGTGCAGCGAGGTTTAGCGGAGAGCGAAGACGCAGCGCGAGCACTCATAGACGAAGGCGTTGTACTTGCAAATGGTTCAGTAGTGATGACACACAGCCGACAGGTGGCACCGTCAGACGTGCTCTTGGTGAAACCTGTTGATCAATTTGTGTCGCGTGGAGGAATCAAATTGGATGCTGCACTTGCAGCTTTCAATATTGATGTCAGCAATCAGCGCGCTCTTGATGCCGGAGCTTCAACAGGGGGGTTCACCGACTGTCTCCTGCAACGCGGAGTTCGAGAGGTGGTTGCTATAGATGTTGGCAAATCCCAACTGCATGAGCGAGTTGCAACAAATAGTCGTGTGGTTGCCATTGATTCCTTCAATGTCCGTCAGATCGATAGCGACATCCATGATGTACCGGTCCCATTGCAAAGCGAATTTGATCTTGTTGTTGCCGATCTGTCGTTCATTTCGTTGAAGTCCGTTAGTCGGGCCCTCACGGTTCGACTGTCACAGTCGGGAAATCTGGTCGTCTTGGTGAAACCTCAATTTGAGGCCACCAAGCTCGAAGTGGATAAGAGCCAAGGAGTAATCGCCGACCAGGCAATCCGCGACCGAGTTCTCAGCGAAGTGCATAGTTCCTTTGCTCAGCAGGGCTGGGCGGTGCGTGGTTGTATCGAATCGCCAATTCACGGCGCTGAGGGCAATGTTGAATATTTGGTCTGGTATAGGTTTGAGGCGTGATGCTGTGGGAATCAGGTAGATAATGGCGAACGTTTTTGTCGTCGCGCATCATTCGCGTGCCGAAATTCCCCTGTTGCTTGGAGATCTTCGGCAGTGGGCGTCTGAGCGCGGACATGAATTATGGATGAACGACTTTGATGCACAAGCTCTGAACTGTCCAGATCTTGCGAATCCTCGTCACGCAATGGATGCCGACCTAGTCGTCAGTCTTGGCGGTGACGGAACCGTGCTGCGCGCGGTGCACATGCTTGACGGCGCTCCAGTGCCCATTCTTGGTGTCAATGTAGGAACACTGGGATATCTCACGGAAATTGATCCCGAGGAATTGCTTGAGGCATTGCATACATGGGAATCGGGAGTTTCTGGCACGGACTACGTCATTGACGCGCGAATGATGCTCAGCGTCACCGTGCATAAAGCTGATCGATCAACTTCGGTCTCTTATCGCGCATTGAACGAAGCAGTTCTTGAAAAACACCAATCGGGACACACCATTTGGCTGGACCTAGTCATAAACGGTCAAGATTTTGCTCGCTATTCCGCTGATGGGCTCATTGTGTCTACACCAACGGGAAGCACTGCATATTCCATGAGCGCGCGTGGTCCAGTGGTGTCGCCACGTCATCGAGCATTACTCATCACGCCGGTTTCGCCTCATATGTTGTTTGATCGATCCCTCGTCCTCGATCCTCATGAATCGGTACACATCAAAGTCGTGGGAACCCGGCCAGTCGATCTAGCAATAGATGGGCGCGGTGTAGCAAGCCTTGCACAGGATGACTCAGTGGTGTACGCGCCAGATACGTGTCAGGCGATTTTCATTCGGTTGTTCAAAGAACCAAAGTTTCACCAAATCGTGCGAGCAAAGTTTGGTTTGGGAGACGAATAGTGCTCACCGAGCTACATATTGAAAATCTTGGAGTAATTGACACGCTCGACTTGCAGTTGTCGGAGGGTCTAGTAGCGCTAACTGGCGAAACTGGTGCCGGTAAGACCATGATCGTTGAAGCGATCAATTTGTTAGTGGGTGGTCGAGCCGATGCGGGAATGATTCGACCAGGTGCTACCGAAGCGCGCGTTGAAGGTCGTTTTGTGCACGGCGACGATGAGGTGATCTTGTGCCGAACTATTCCACTTGATGGACGGTCGCGCGCATATGTGAACGGACGATTGGCAACAGTTGCACAATTGGCAGAACACGGACTCGAGTTGGTTGACATGCACGGACAGCATGCGCATCAGAGTTTGCTTGGTGCAAAAGCGCAGCGCGAAGCCCTCGATGCTTACGCGAAAGTGGATCTTGAACCGCTACGCAGCGCACGTGCGGTGGTGACCGAAATTGATGCGGCCCTTGCAACATTGGGCGGCGACGACCGAATGCGGGCGCGTGAGATTGACCTTTTGCGCTTTCAAGTAAACGAAATTTCAGAGGCTGCGGTGCAAAGTGCCGACGAAGACGAGCAGTTGTCGCGTGAGGAAGATGTCCTCGCAGATGCCGTCAACTATCGCGAGGCGCTATGGAAAGCAGTCGCGTCGATAACGGAAGAGTCTGGCGCTTCCGACAACTTGGGTAATGCGGTCTCTGCGTTGAATAACAAAGAGCCTTTCGCCGATTTCGTGTCCCGATTAAAGGCTCTGCAAAGTGAACTAGAAGATCTTTCCGCAGACATTCGTGATGAAGCAGATTCAATTGAAGAGAATCCATCTCGACTTGATGAAGTTCGTCAGCGGCGACAGTTGTTGGTTGACTTGAGGCGTAAATATGGCGATTCGCTAGAGGAAGTGATTTCGTTTGGCCAAGAATGTGCCAGGCGGCTTGCAGAGTTGGAATCCTTTGAAGCCCGCGCGGCAACGCTCGATCAGGAACGAGAAGTTGCCGTGCGCAATCTCGAATCCGCCCAGGCTGTAGTCGGCTCAACTCGGCGAAATGGCGCTACGCCTTTGGCCCAGCAGGTGCAGAAAAACCTCCGTACATTGGCCATGGCGCACGCGGTGATCGAAGTATCGGTAGGGCAGGACCCGGGCGACGACGTGGTGTTCCTGCTGGCTGCTAACCCAGGTTCACCGGTCATGCCTTTAACCAAGGTTGCTTCAGGTGGCGAACTTGCTCGAACCATGCTGGCCCTGCGCTTGGTGTTGTCATCGGGACCAAACACGCTGGTGTTCGATGAAGTGGATGCTGGAATCGGCGGTGAGGCAGCGGTTGCGGTTGCCCAAGCACTTGCATTATTGGCTAAACGTCATCAAGTACTGGTGGTTACTCACTTGCCACAAGTTGCCGCGGCAGGTCATGCCCATATTCAGGTTTCCAAGTCGGTTCGCAATGGCAAGACCTATGCACAGGCTGCAACGCTGAGCGAGGAAGAACGCATCGCCGAAATAGCGCGGATGCTGTCTGGAGGAGTTGCCGAGTCAACAGCGCTCGAGCACGCGCGCGAATTATTACGGGATAGTCATAAATCTGGATCCACTAGCCAGTCTTCCCCAAAACGTTCTCGGCGGTAGACCTCGAGAGGTTATGCTTATCTCCCGTCGTGAGGTAAACGGTTCGGCGACAGAACCATGAGAGCGGACGGAGAGCAAAAATGCCAAAGCACGTGTTCGTGACAGGTGGCGTTGCTAGCTCCCTTGGAAAAGGTTTGACCGCTTCATCACTTGGACGACTGCTCAAAATGCGCGGTTTGCGTGTGACAATGCAAAAGTTGGATCCGTACATCAACGTTGATCCGGGAACGATGAACCCATTTGAACACGGTGAAGTATTTGTCACCGATGACGGCGGAGAAACAGATTTGGATCTTGGCCACTACGAGCGATTTATTGATGAGAATCTGTCGCGATCATCGAATGCAACAACAGGCAGTATTTATCAGGCTGTACTTGCAGCCGAGCGCAGAGGGGACTACCTCGGGCGCACGGTTCAGGTCATTCCACACGTAACAGACGAGATCCGTCGCCGAATCAAGCGCTTAGCTACCGACGACGTTGACGTGGTGATCACTGAAATCGGTGGAACTGTAGGTGACATTGAAATTTTGCCGTTCCTCGAAGCGGTGCGTCAGTTCCGAAATGAAGTAGGTCGAGACAACGTGTGTTACGTGCACGTCACATTGGTTCCGTTCATCGGCCCAAGTGGTGAGCAGAAAACGAAGCCGACGCAACACAGCGTCACCGAACTTCGTTCACGTGGTATTCAACCAGACATCATTGTGTGTCGTAGTGATGAGCCAATCAGCGATCAGCTGAAGCGCAAAATTTCTAATCAATGCGACGTGGATCAAAAGAATGTCATCAATGCGGCTGATGCCCGCAATATTTATGAGTTGCCGCTCATCCTGCATGACGAAGGTCTTGATACTCAAATTTGTGACGTGCTGCGCATTGATGCGCCACTTGATCTCACACCATGGCGCGAGGTGGTTGCTCGGGTTGAGGCTTCAACAGCACCAGTTCGGATCGGTCTCATTGGAAAATATGTAGAACTCCATGACGCCTATCTGTCGGTTGTTGAGAGCCTGAAGCATGCAGGTTTCCATCACGCAGCCAATGTTGAGATCGTGTGGATACAGGCGGAAAATGTTGAAGGTTTGCTCGCCGAAGAGCAATTGGCAACCCTTGATGGAATCGTCATTCCTGGCGGTTTTGGTGCGCGTGGTATTGAGGGAAAGATTCGAGCTGCGCAATACGCCCGTGAGCAAGGCGTTCCATGCCTTGGGCTGTGCTTGGGCATGCAGGTGATGACTATTGAGTTTGCTCGTCACGTTCTTGGACTAGCTGATGCGCATTCAACAGAGTTTGATCCGACAACACAGAACCCAGTGATCGACTTGATGATTGATCAGCGAGATGTCACCGATATGGGTGGAACCATGCGCCTTGGTGCGTATTACGCACAGCTCGAACCAGGAACCAAGGTTGCTGCTGCATATGGTGAGTCTGTGGTGAGCGAGCGCCATCGTCACCGTTATGAATTCAACTCCAACTATCGTGCACGTTTTGAAGAGTCTGGCTTTGTGTGCAGCGGTTCATCACCAGACCGCAGACTTGTTGAATTCATTGAGATGTCCGACCATCCCTTCTGGGTAGGAACTCAGGCGCATCCGGAATTCAAGAGTCGTCCAGATCGTCCACACCCACTCTTTCGTGAACTCGTTGGTGCATCACTGCAATATCGAGTGCTGAGATCGCAAAATTCAGCAGCAGCTGCAGAACCAACAACAGCGCAGTCAATTCGCGCATAACGAGTTGACAATGTCGTCGCTGACGTACAGCGAGCGTTTTCTCACCTGGATGACCATTGAGCAAGGTAGGTCGCCGCGCACAATTGAGGCTTACCGACGCGATCTCCTTCGGTATGAGTCGTTTCTCGCATCAAAAGGATGCGACGTTCTCTCCGCACAGTCACCGGTAATTGAACAGTTCATCACTTCGCTTCGCGTAGAGGGCAAAGCTGCCAAGAGCGTTGCTCGAATGTACGCAGCAGTGCGAATGATGCACCGATATCTCGTGGAGGAGCGCCTTCGGCCCGATAATCCAACTTCGGGTGTGGACGGGGTCAAAGTCCCAAGTGGTATTCCCAAAGCCCTCAGCGAGGATGAGGTCGCACGTGTATTGGCTGCGGTCACTGGTGTGGATTCCTTCGCCTTGCGCGATCGCGCGTTACTTGAGTTTCTGTATGCAACCGGAGCACGTATTTCGGAAGCCTGTGGTCTCTCGCTTTCAGACCTGGATTTGGAGTCTCAGTTGGTGCGTCTTTTCGGGAAGGGAGCAAAAGAGCGAATTGTTCCATTTGGCACCCACGCAAAATCAGCAATAGAAGACTGGCTTGGGTCTGGTGGCAGAACGATGCTGGTGCCAGAGCAATGGGCGAATCGCGATCATGCTGACGCCGTTTTTCTTGGCTCGCGTGGAACACGGCTGAGTCGACAGGCTGCGTGGGGAATTGTCAGGAAGTATGCCCAACTTGCTGAAGTCGGTGATGAGGTTTCTCCCCACGTTCTACGCCACTCGTGTGCAACACACATGTTGATTCATGGTGCCGATTTGCGAATTGTGCAGGAATTACTCGGCCACTCATCGGTAAGCACCACTCAGGTCTACACGCGTGTTGATAATGAAGTGTTGTTCAGCATGTATAAAGAATCCCATCCGCGTGCCCGTATTGGCTTTTCGGGAGTGAAATCTTGAGGCGCTTTTCACACCTTGTAAGGCGGTTTATAAATTCATGGTCACGAAAAGATGTCACCGCAGACGAACTGAACATGGTTCATTCAACACTTACGGCAAGTGAAATGAATTTGTGGGACCAATTCTGCATTGCCGATCGTCGTCATAGCGTTCAGGTCGCACAACGATTCAATGCGTTGCTCC
>JALQWV010000187.1 GCA_023263465.1 Ilumatobacteraceae bacterium | reverse complement strand
CAGCTCTCGACACATCTGCAGAGTTGTATCGCAAAGTTATTGACGTGAACCTGGTTGCACCGTTTCTCTTGGCTAAAGCATTTGGTCGATTGATGCTCAACGGTGGCTCTGGCTCTGTGGTCAACGTGGCGTCAGTTGCAGGTTTGCAAGGTATTGCAGATCGTTCTGCCTACAACGCAAGTAAACACGGGCTCATTGGCCTCACGCGCACGCTTGCAGTGGAGTGGGGTGCAAAAGGTGTTCGCGTTAATGCCGTATGTCCAGGATGGGTGAAAACCGAAATGGACCATAAAGACCAAGCTGGTGGTAGTTACAGCGACGCCGACATCATGGAGCACGTACCGATGGGTAGGTTTGCCAAACCAGACGACATTGCGCAGGCAATTGCCTTTTTGTGCGACTCGACCAAATCGGGTTTCATCAATGGTGTGGCACTGCCCGTTGACGGTGGCTGGACAGCCGATGGCTCGTGGCAGTCACTAAGACTGAAGCATCGTTAGTACTAGGTTGTAACTAACAAAGGAGCCATCATGGCAAACAAAGAACAGAATAAGAACAGCAACCAGAAAAAAGCTGCAAAGTTGACGCTGAAAGAAAAGCGTGCGAAAAAGGCTGAAAAGAAAAAGTCCTAGTTTTTCTTAAAGATCACTACGCGAGCTGTATCGCCGAAGTGTTCGCTGCCTTCGGCGTAGATATCAACTTCTTCGTACTGAGGTTTCGTTATGGTCCTGGAATTGACCGCTTCGGCGATTGCTGAACTGAAGTCGTTTTCTTCCCAGTGCTGTTTGTTCACACCTGCGACGATTGTTGCACCCGGGCGACAAACGCAGATCGCATCAATCAGCTCATATGCGCCTAAGTGACCGATGGTGAATGCACCTGCACTAACGAAGAAATCAAAATGATTTGCCGCGAAATAAATCGTTGACGTGAGATCTGCTTCGTGCAAATCCTCATACAACTTGGATCCATCTGACCGAACTTTTGAGGCGGCTACCGCCAGCATCTCGGGTGAAATGTCTACTCCTTCAATCACGCTGAGAGGACGAATCTTCGCGATCTCTTCACCTACGGCGCCAGTTCCGCACCCAATGTCGATAACCGTGAATGAACGATCAGATGGCATGTGCTTGGCAAGAACTTCAGCAATTTTCGCAGGGTATACGTACTTCATGTCTTCGACAAAGGTTTTGTCGTAGGTTGGTGCCCACTGTGCGTACAGTTCGCGGCTGTCTTCTGGAGTCATCACGTTGTACGCGTCAGCAAGGGTGATTTGTTTCTTCCGTTTTTCGGCCACGCGGTTATTGTAACGGGAGGGGTTTCGCACGGAGCAGGAGCACTGATGTTGAAAAATGAAGAGATTCATGCTGCCATTGAGCAATTCCGCGACGAGGGTTACGCGATTGTTCGTAACTTTCTTCCCGAACATGAATTAGCTGAATTGCAGACGAAGACAGCAGAGTTGCGAGAGATTGCCCTCGAGCATCCCGTTACCTATCGGCACGGGAACCTGGCATATGAGATTTTGCCCGAAGAGCATTTTGGAAAGCGATTCGTGATTCAGGCCTATTGGTTTGCATGGGCAGATGCATATTTTGACAAGTTTCGGAGCAATCCTCGCTACCTGCAACTGCTTGAGCCACTCATTGGAAACAACATCAAGCAAGTAACGCAACAGATTCACTGGAAGCCACCTGGAGCACGTTTAACCGGTTACCGATTCCATCAGGATCTTCGATTCCGGGAGAGTCGCGAGTCGTACGAAGATGTTGTTCGAGACACGGTCACCATGGGCTTAGCGATTGACCGAGCCACTCCAGAAAACGGTTGCCTCAAGATCGTTCCTCGCAGTCACACCATGGGATATCTCGGACTTTCGGATAACGGCGATGGCCAAATCATGAAGGGTCTAACGCAGGACGATGAATTGGTGCAGGTTGGCATAGACCCATCCCGAGTCATTGATGTTGTTCTTGAACCAGGTGACCTCGTTGTGTGGGGATTGATGACTGTGCACGGATCGCTGCCGAACGAATCAGTGCATGAGCGTGCCTTTGCAATTTCAAGCTATGTACGGGGAGATACTTCACAACGCGGAGAGTGGACCTTTAAGGACGGAAAACCACAGATGCTGGGAGAAACTCCGCAGTTGTGTAAAAACGAAAAACTGTTTCTCAACCTTGAGCCTCATTACGATGCGACCAAGTGGTTCCTCTGAACTAACCTGCGCTCATGATCCTAGATACGTTGATTAACTCTGTCGTCGTCATTGTCGTGAGCATGTTCTTGCTGTGGGTACTTAGCTTGTTGAAAAAGAACGCTTCAATAGTTGACATTTTTTGGGGCCTGGGATTTGTCATCGTTGCTTGGGCGAGCGTAATTAATGCCAATGAAGTCTCCGTTTTGGGCAAAGTTGTTCTTACCCTTGTTTCGTTGTGGGGACTGCGGCTATCGATCTATTTAGGTATTCGCAACTACGGAAAACCAGAAGATTTTCGCTACGTCGCGATGCGCAAGCACTACGGATCGAAATTTCCAATAATTAGTTTGTTCACGGTATTTCTCTTGCAGGGTGTAATCATGATGATTGTCTCGCTACCTGTTCAGATTGTTCTCTCCGACGCAAGTACCTCCGTATCGGTTGTCAGCTTCGTAGGTATTGGCTTGTTTGCGCTTGGAATCTTCTTCGAAGCAGTAGGAGATTGGCAGCTTGCGCAATTTAAGCGCGATCCTCAAAATGCTGGGCAGGTCATGCAGAAGGGTTTATGGAAGTACACACGTCACCCAAATTATTTTGGTGACACCTGCGTATGGTGGGGCATCGGTGTGGTCGCCCTTGGCGCAAGTTTCGGTTGGATTGGACTATTTGGAAGTTTGTTAATGAACTTTTTCTTGGTTCGAGTTTCAGGCGTTCCGATGTTGGAGCGTTCGATGTCGAAGCGTCGTCCTGGTTACGACGAATACAAGCGCCGTACGAGCAGCTTTGTGCCACAACCTCCGAAAAAATAGTTACTAGCGCGGGCTACGGCCGCGAAGCTTTGCCCACTCGCCAAATTGGGTGAGCGAAGCAACGGTCGCGCCCATCGACTCAGGTGCAACCGGATGACTGATGAGGTATCCCTGCGCTTTTGCGCAACGTAATTCGGCTAGTGCCTGCAACTGCCGGACGCTTTCAACACCTTCTGCAACCATGTCTAAACCAAGTGAATCGCCCATAGCGATGATGGTACGAACCAAAGACCGTGCGCTGAGATCATCAGCAACACCGTTTACGAAAGATCGGTCAATTTTGAGTCGCTGAATGGGGAACTTTTGCAACAGAGAAAGCGATGAGTATCCGGTGCCAAAGTCATCGATAGCCACTCGCACGCCAAGTGCACACAATTTGGTCAAGGCATCGAGAGCCTGTTCAGGTTGTGCAATCATCACGCCCTCAGTAACTTCGAGCCACAGTTGATCTGGAGCAATGTGCGAACGGAGTAATGCCTCGTGTACAACGGGAACAAAATTTGGATCGTGTAATTGTCGAGGGCTGACGTTCACCGACATGGTGGCTTCGCGACTGCATATTCCTTCATTAATCCAGCCGCGCAAGTGAGTGAGTGCTTCAAGTAATGCCCACGCGCCGATTGGCACGATGGTTCCAGTTTCTTCGGCAATTGGAATGAACTCTGCTGGCGAAATAATGCTTCCGTCGTCGCGAGTCCAGCGCATCAGTGCCTCAAAGCCAACAACATCACCCAGTTCAATATCGACAATTGGTTGGTGCACCAAGCGCAATTCTCGGCGCTCTAAGGCGCGATACAGAGCAGTCTCCACAGCCAAACGCTGCGTGACGCGTTCAAGCATTGATTCGTCAAAGATTGCAACGCAGTTGCGACCCGCATCTTTTGCTCGATACATGGCTGTATCAGCATGACGAAGCAGGTCATCAGCAGTTGTTGAAATTCGTTTGTGGAAGGTGGCTACACCGATGCTGGTAGAAACGAAAACGTCACCCTGACGAAGCGAAAGTGGTTCGTTGAAGCTTTCCAGAATCTTGTCAGCGACGATCATTGCGTCGCTTGTACCGCGGGTGCCAGGGTCCAAAATGACAAACTCATCTCCGGAAATTCGACCAACTACACAGCGTTCAGGAAGCGCATTTTTCAGACGTTGTGCAACGGCGATTAACACATTGTCACCAGCTTGATGCCCAAGCGAGTCATTGATGTTCTTGAATCGATCAACGTCAATGAAGAGCACCGATGGGGAGCGCTGATCTTGCTCTGCAAACTCAAGGGCAGCATTGACGTGCGTCAGCATAAGGTTGCGGTTCGGTAAACCAGTAAGTGCATCCGTCTGGGCTGACTGCATGAGCGAGCGTTGAGTACTTGCATTCGCGCGAACTGCATGGATAACGCGTGCGGTGACTGCAATCGTGAGAACAAACATCGAAACAGTGCGGACGATACGGTCGGTTTGATCTGCAGCTTCCGTCAGTGCAAGAACTACTACCGGAATGGTCAGTGCGGCTGTCGTGGTGATCAGACGTCCCAGCAATGGCCGTTGTGTGCGTGCTGATCCGTGTTCGGTGATGGTTGAAATACTGTTGTGAACAAATGCCGACGAGCAAAGAAACAGGCAAAACACATATGCGGCATTGATGTACTGAGTGGCAATGTTAAATCGACCTGAATCATTTGCTGCATACAGAAAATCACCAACCAGCGTGAAGGTAATGGCAAATGCAATGAGCCAAACAGATGGAGTGCGTGCGGCGTCACCGAACAATAAAGTTGCCAACGAAAAGAGAACGATCGCGCTAATGGCGAGGGTTGCTCCTTTGATTCCCGTATTCAGAACAACAGTCGTTGCCTGGTCAAACGTTGGTTGGAGGAAGACAACCCAAATAATGAACCATGCACCAAGAGCAACAATGAGACCGTCGCCCAGAACGCTCATTGGATCGTTGCCGATACGCCGTCGAATGATCAGCAGAAGTCCAAGCGCCAAGGTAATTTGCACCAATAAGTACAACGACGCTGGTATCGCTTGCAAATTTGCATTGGTGAATTGGTCATCTAGCAACTGAGCAGTTGATGAAGCGACCGCAATAACGAACAGAGCAGGCCACAACACTTTGTCGGGTTTGTTGAATTTTGCGGAGATTGCTAAAAACACCATGACCTGAATGGTCGCAACCAGGTACGCAGCATTGCTGAAACTCTGGGAACTACTCGTGGCAACGGCGACCGACAGGGCTAGGCCAACGCCGGTTAAGCCCCAAGAAAGGCGTGAAATAGGCGCAGAATTCACTTGGCAAACGGTACAGCATCCCTTTTCACACGCTGAGGATGGGGTATTTTTTAAGCAGGGCGGAGAACCCTAAGCCGCGGATGCGGCCTGTTTGGAGTTCCCCAAAAATGTTCGTCACCCGCCACTCTCCAGTTACCGATGCGGTACTCAAGGACCAGTTGTGGACGCTGTATACCCGCGCCTATGAGCGCACGGCGGAAGAAGCGGTAACCCATGAAATGCTTGACCGTTTGGAATTCAACGATCAACTCACCGATGCAACTAATCGAGCATGGGTGGTGTGGGAAGACAACGTGCCAGTGGCGATGACCATGATCGCGACCGATGTTCGACGGACTCGCTGGTTAAGCGAGCACTATTTTAAAAAGAATTACCCGCATCAATTCGCTACCGGCAAGGTGCACTACGTGGTCTGGGCAGTGGTCGATCCTTCGCACGTGACCAAGGGCGTCAGCATGTTCATGGCGCGTCAGGCAATGGCGGTTGAAGCTCGGGAAGGCTCGCTGCTGGTATTTGATATGCCGGAGTCAAATCAGCCACATGAGTTAGGTGGTGCAGCAGAGTTGATGCATCGTATGGCCCGACAAGTGGGAGGCGCTCGATTGGTACCGCTTACCGTCCAGCGGTATTACGCACTTGATTTCGCTCCTTCTGTAGTTGACGACCCAGAGACGACAGATGACAAGCCGATTTCGTTTTCTGACTCAGTTCTTTAGTCAGTAATTCCCGCTAGATTTAGGGCGATATGGCAGTCACGTTTGTTGTGCCGGGTGCACATCTCATGAGCGGACTCCTTGGCGAGCGTGATGAGCATCTGAGGTTCATCGAGGGCGAATTTGAAGATGTCGCCATCCGTGTGCGCGGAAACGAAGTGTCAATATCTGGTCCTCAATCCGACGTTGTCTCTCGCTTATTTGAAGAACTCACCACACTGCTCCAGCGAGGCGAGTCTCTCGATCGTTCCGTGCTTTCACGGTCTATTGTGATGGTTCAGGCGAACGAGAAGCCGAGTCTCATTCTTACCGAAGACATTTTGCGCACCAGTAATGGCAAGAACGTCAGAGCCAAAACGTCTGGCCAGCGTAAGTACATCGAAGCTATTCGAGACAATGTCATCACGTTTGGAATTGGCCCTGCGGGAACTGGAAAGAGTTGGCTTGCAGTAGCGATGGCAGTTCTTTCCCTAAACACGAAGCGGGTGCAGCGGATCATCTTGACTCGTCCTGCTGTGGAAGCAGGTGAACGTCTAGGTTTCTTGCCTGGAGACCTAACTGCAAAAATCGACCCGTATCTGCGGCCGCTCTATGACGCTTTGCACGACATGGTCGGTGCTGAGACGGCGAGGACATATCTTGAAAAACAAATCGTTGAAGTTGCTCCACTGGCTTTTATGCGAGGTCGAACACTGAATAACAGTTTCGTCATTTTGGATGAAGCTCAGAACACCACGCCTGAGCAAATGAAAATGTTCCTCACGCGTATTGGTTTTGGTTCGAAAGTTGTTGTTACAGGCGACACCACTCAGGTTGACGTACCAGACGGACGCAGTGGATTGCTTGGCGTCGAACGTGTGCTCACCGGCATCAAGGATTTAGCCTTTGTCCACCTCGACGCAACGGATGTCGTTCGACATCGCATCGTGGCTGACATTGTCGCTGCATACGAGAAGCAATCGCCTAACCATGGCTGAATCGCGACCGGGTGTCTCGCAACCTCGTCGCGTTGGTGGTGATGGGGAACCAGAAGTGTTTATGGCAGACGAACAGCAAGACCTTGAAATAGATCTTGCACGTTGGCAAAATCTTGCTCTCAACGTTTTGCGCGCTGAAGGCGTAAAAGGTTTGACTGAAATGACGGTGATGTTTATCGATGCACCGACGATGACCGAATTGAATGCTCAATACATGGGCAAGACATATGCGACTGATGTTCTTTCATTTCCTCTAGATGCTGTCGAAGCAACGCGCTCGCCAGGACCTGGAGCAATGTCAAAATCACCAGAGCCTTCACCGCCCGATGTCGCAGAATTGCCACTGCTGCTAGGGGACGTGGTGATTTGTCCAAGCGTGGCTATCGAGCAAGCACCACGACATGCCGGAACCGTTGATGATGAACTGGCTTTGTTACTGGTTCATGGAATACTTCACGTCCTGGGAAATGATCACGACAGCCCTGAAACAGAAGCCGCAATGCATGCGCGAGAGCGAAAGCACCTTGAAGCATTTCACTGGGGTCATGCAGCGCCAGAACAATTTCGACACATTCAGGAGATTGACCAGAAATGATGTTTGCGACAGTGCCTACGGCAATTGATTATTGGATGCTTGCCGGCATCGGGCTAATTCTTGTCATTCTCATTTTTCTTTCACTTGCTGAAATGAGCTTGTCGCAGATGACCAAGCCACGAGCGGCTGCATTAGCGGAAAAGGGTGCTAAGTCTGGCAAGGCATTAGTGCGATTAGCGGCAGAACCTACGTTGTGGGTGAATCCGTTGTTGCTCACGGTGAATGTGTGCCAGACCGTGCAGGCAACCCTGATGGGAATTGTGTCAGGACGGTTATTCGGCCCCACAGGTGTTGCCATCGGTGTGGTGATCAACGTGCTGTTGTTCTTTGTGCTTGCTGAGGCAGTGCCAAAAACTTATGCGGTGCTGAATCCTGTGCGTGGAGCAACGACGACCGCTCGTCCAATTTCGTTGCTCGTGCGTTTTTGGCCGTTACGCGCTGCGTCGACAGTTCTGATCAAACTCACCAACGTCATTGTCAAGGGTGAAGGCCTAAAGCAAGGACCTTTTATTGGAGAGCAAGAATTTTTGGGAATAGTGGAGGCTGCCGCTCAGGAAAGTGTGATTGAGCATGAAGAGCGAGAACTTATTGAGTCAATCATTGAGTTTGGGGACACCGTGGTGCGAGAGATCATGGTTCCTCGTCCAGATGCGGTGTTTATC
>JALQWV010000152.1 GCA_023263465.1 Ilumatobacteraceae bacterium | reverse complement strand
ATCATGCATGCCCATCACATCAAGTGCCATCGCAGTTTCAACGTGGTTCCAAGGGTCGCAGTGGCCGTTTGGAAACCACGGGATCATTCCATTTGGAAGTTGTAGCGCTGCAATCGTTTTTGCGGTTGCTGCAAGTTCGTCGGTGGTAATGATGTCTACGAGTTCCTCGTTTGATTGGCCTGGAAGAATCACGATGGGCGCCCGGGTTTTTGCGAATACACGATGTAGCTCTTGCCGAGAGCAGGCGCAAAGACTTTTTCAAGTGTTCGCGTGAGTGTCGGGGCAGAAACAATGTCCCATTCCAAAAACTTCTTATACGCATTCACTAACTTGTGGTCTTCGCGTGCAGGGCCTACTGCACAGCGAAGCCACCAATATGGAGAATGCAAGCCATGAGCACGGTGCTCGTCTTGAATCACAAGTCCAGCGGCGCGCAGTTTGGCCTTCAGTTCAGTACCTGAATAAATGCGCACGTGTCCACCTTGAACAAACGGTGCGTGATATTCATCCGACAGCATCCAGTTGACCTTTTCGGGAAACCACGAAGGTACGGTTGCGGCAAGAACTCCACCTGGCTTCAACACGCGAGATAATTCATGTAGTGCTGCAACGTCATTCTGAATGTGTTCAAGAACTTCAGACGTCACGATGCAGTCAAAAGTGTTATCCGCAAATGGAAGCTGAGTGGCATCGCCACGAAGCACGGCAACCAGGTTCTCTGACTTAATTTCACCAGCTTCAAACATTGCAGCAAATGTTGCGCGCGTAACGGTGGTTTCTTCTTCTGCGTAGTCAAGCGCTACAACTCGTGCCCCGCGACGTGCTGCTTCAAATGCGTGTCGTCCAAAACCAGCGCCAGCATCCAAAAACATCGAACCTGGGCCAACAGGCAACTTGTCAAAACGTACCGTCAACATTGGCTATTTGGCATCCCGTTTACGCAGCTTTTCCACGTTGTGGGGCATGCTGAGCACTTCTCGATATTGATCCACGGTGAGTTGCGCACAGTGCTTCCAACTCCACCGCTCCACGACTCGTGTTCGCCCTGCTGCTCCAATTCGATTGCGTAACTCTGCGTTATCGAGTCCACGTCGAATTGAGGCCGCAAGCGCTTCTGCGTCCCCGGCTGGACACGACAAGACGGTGTCGTTGTCGGCACCAGTTACTTCTGGCAATGCGCCGCCAGTTGTTGCTACCAAACAGATTCCTGTTGACATGGCTTCAATTGCGGGAAGGCTGAAACCCTCGTACAGGCTTGGCACAACGGCAAGTTCACTTTCGGCGTACAACTCCACAATGCGTTCGTCGCTTACACCAGAAACGTGAGTTATGCAGTCGGTCAAACCGAGTTTGCGGATGAGATCTGCATTCGCACCTTCACGCGGTCGACCGATAATGGTCAGGTGCACATCGCGCTCTGTGCGAATTTTTGCGAGTGCTTCTAGCAAATACGACAAACCCTTGAGCGCAACGTCGGCAGATGCAGTAGTGATGAGATGTCCAGGTTTACGCGAAATGTGTGGAAGCGGGGTGAAAAGGTCGGGATCAACGCCAACTGGTACCAGCTTCATACGATCAAGTGACACCTTCATGTCGGTGTGAATGTCGGCAATGGAGTTTTCACTCACCACAACAACGCGAGGCATTTTGCTTGCAACTTTTCCTTGCATGTTTACGAACGAATACCAGCGACTAATCGCTCGGCGTTTGAACCACGTTTTTGTGTGCTCCATTTCCAATTTGCGATCTTTGGTAATCGGATGGTGCAAGGTGACAATGGTGGGAATCTTCTTCTCAATTTTCAGAATTCCGTAACCTAAGCATTGGTTATCGTGCACGAGATCAAAGTCATTCACTCGTTTACTAAGTTCGTTGTACGCGCGAATACTGAACGCACGCGGTTCGCCAAACGTTCCTTTCAAAAATTGTGCTGTCTCAACAAAACTTGGCCAGTCTTTGATTTCCCAATATGCAGGGAATCGACCAGGGTATTGATCATTAAAAATGTCGAGGCTCGGCAATTTGTGTAACGGAATGCGCGAATCAAGAATGGGGTATGGCTGACCACCAAACACTTCAACGTGGTGGCCAAGATCGACTAATGCTTTGGTGAGATGTCGTGTGTACACGCCCTGACCGCCAACATGAGGCTTTCCTCGGTAGGTGAGGTAGGCAATGCGCAGAGGGCCGTTGGGATCAAACGGCAACGACATAAGGCTTTCAGCCTACCTGTGAGTAACTTTCTACGACAGGGCGGAGAGTCTGCGTTTGCGGGCAATGAATGCAAGCGAACCAAGTACTGCAACCATCAGCACAATGAACGGCAAGTCGCCAAAGTTTGAATACAGAGTCCGGCCCGAGCGCAAACTGATGGTGCGTTCAAGCACTCGCTGCTCGCTTACACCGGTGCGATCAAACACTTCACCCGATGGTGAAATGAACGCTGAAAACCCCGTTGGCGAAACTTGGACGAGCCAACGTCCGTTTTCAATTGCACGAAGTCGCGATGATGCGATCTGCTGAGTTTGCAAAATAGTTCCGGTATAACTCGACCCGTTTGTTGGGTTTACTAACAGTGAGCCACCAGCTTCAACACCTTCGTTTGCGCGTCCGCTAAAAAACACTTCCCACGAAATGACCACGCCAACTGTGGTGTCGTCAACTTGCAGTTGAGCAATATCGGATCCGGCAAGTGCGTCGCGTGGAATTCTGTCAACAGGGGCACCAAGTGTCTCAAGTAGTCCACGTAATGGAACAAACTCACCAAATGGAACACGACGAACTTTGTCGTAACGATCTCCCAAAGTTCCGTCTTCGTTCACCACGATCTGCGCATTCGTGAAGTATCGAGCATTCATATCCTCGGTAATGCCAACGACAAATGGTGCACGCAGGCGCGCAGCCTGTTCGGCAATTTCGCTGCGTTCAATGCTGTCGTAGAAGTCAGCGACATCAATTACGTTTTCGGGCCAAATCACCATGTCGAGGTTTGCGCTCGTAATAGCACGCGTTGCTGCAAGGTGTCGCTCAACGACATCTCGTGGATTTGTATTGATGGCAAGCGTTCCTTGAGGCCCACCGCCTTGCACTGCAGCGATAGTGCGCGTTTGTCCCGTGTCGCTACCGTTCGGAGCGACAATTCCTGCACACACGACGAGAGCGATGATCGCGCCGAACACCGCAAGGTGCTGCATTTTTGGTGCAACAACAAGTCGTGACAAAGCAAAACCAATTTGCAGAACGCAAAAGGTGAGGAGTAGTGGTCCGCCAATGCGCACAATGCCAACCAGTGGCGATGCAGATTGCGAGATGGCAAGAGATGCAAGAGGAACGCCACCAAACGGAAATGAGAAACGGAATGTCTCTGCCAATGCGTGCGCAAGCGGAAGTGC
>JALQWV010000140.1 GCA_023263465.1 Ilumatobacteraceae bacterium | reverse complement strand
AAGGTTGGCGAAACCGTCACTGATGACACGATGATCAATCAGATCTACTTTGACTTGCTCTCTCACCATCTACGCAATCTTGAATCGTCCGATGCCGAATGGATTTATACGGCTTGCCAGGACGAAGAAGTTCAACGCTGGACAAAAGTCCCGCGTCCGTACACCCGCGAACATGCCGAATCGTTTATTAGAGACAAGAATGGCGAACTTGCAGCTTGGGCAATCGTCGATTCTCGCTCACAAGAACCCGTTGGCATGATCGGGATACACCATGTGATTAATGGCATCGCAAGCATTGGTTATTGGGTTGCTCCATGGGGCAGAAAATCTGGTGCAGCATCTACAGCACTACGAATCATTCCTACGCTCGCACGAAGAATTGGCAAGGCGCATACGCTGCAAGCGACTATTGCCGAAACGAACACTGCTTCACGGCGTACCGCAGAACGTGCTGGATTTACTTTGATGGGCAACTCTACGGATTCATGCCCAGACGGATCTACTTCCGCGACTGGTCTGACCTACCAAATGACTGGCCCAGTGGCATGAAGTGCTCTACCCTCTGCGCGCACTCCTCGCTGAACCATTTCTGCTGAAAGTTCTCGCCACAACGCTTTCAATCGATAATGCGGAACGCGCGGAAAGAGGTGGTGCATCGCATGATGGTCGTGACCGCGAATGAGTAAGCCAGACCCGCGAAACACCGCAACGCGCGTGTGTCGATATCTGCTTGTTTCGCTGGCCGGGTGATGTGGATACCAAGCAAAAATGAACATCAACCACATCAATTGAATGCGTGCAGGTAGCCACCACGCAAGCAAAGCCACCGCTCCATTTCCTGTTGCGATACAGATAACAAGAACAGTGGTCGAAAGTAACCAGAAACGAAGTTGCGATTTTCCTTCCCTGTCACTTCCCTGCCCACCTTCAAAAAGACGTTGAAACTGCTTTGGCAGAAGAATGCGACTAGGACTTACTAAGGCGAAAATAGGGAGAAATGAATACAACATGGTCATTCCGTAAAACTTCTTTGGAAGTTCGGAGAGTTTTCCATCGGTGAAGTGATCCGGATCACGTTGTGGATCATTTGTGAAAGCGTGATGACGCATGTGGCTGGCGCAATGTGATGAGAAGTTAATTCCCGTTGGTACGGAGCTTGCAATCCCTATTGCTTCTTCCACCCAACGCCCACGCGAACTCTTACCCCAAATGTTTTTGTGAGCTGCTTCATGCATTGGCATGTAAAAGGTTGACGCAACGATCGAATTCATTACGAGGCAGAGCCACAACGGAATGACACCATTCACTCCAGCAAAAATCACTCCCACCCAGACCACAGTAAAAAACGCAAATGTGAACACAATTCGAAATTGAATTGGACCCCAAAACTTTGCGGCCACAAGATTTTCACTTCTTACCTGCTCACTCCTTTGTCGTGCCTTATCAGCGTCGCCTCCACTGGAGACTTCCTCAATAAGCAGATCTTCGAGTGATTCTGGTGCTGGTGCGTCGGACATAAGCCGAGAATATCCTGCGACTATTTCTTCGGCCTCACCGAAGAACTACCTTTCTGTTTTGCCAGAATCTGCCCCCTCCGCACGGAGATCAACTTTCGCACCAGAGTTTTCGGAAGCTTCTTGCCGATTGGAAATTTGAGGGTCCCTTTACTCACCTCACACCAGACGGGAAAACCATCAATTTCCTCCAGCACGGATCCGCTGTGAGGGAAATAGGAGCAATGCTTCTTGAAACCCTCAAATCCGGCAATTACTTTGCCATCAACCTTGAATGCTGGCATCCCATAACTCATTGTTTCCGTGGCATGGGGAACGATTGAGAGAATCGTTTTACGCAAATGCTGAAGAGTCTCTAGTTGATCACCAGTGAATTTCTTCAAATGTTGATCAATTTCTGAATGAGATGTCTTTTCGCTCACGAGATCTCCTCAAGCAATTCGCTACCGCAATAGATCGAGGTGGTTCGTCAACGTTCGCACGATTTGAAACACAAGCAATTCTGCAAGCATGACACACGAACTAAAAACCGCTAGCGGCCCAACTTGCTGAAACACCGCAATAGTCAACAGGCCGATGTAGACGACAACCGCAACACACAATGTGACGATATTCAACCTTCGCAATGCACGTGCACTGTTTGCGGCACGTTCAATCATGGCTGTTCGATTACTCACAAGATGATTCTACTGACATCTCATTTTCTTCATATCAAACAGATTTGACTGTAGTAATGAGAAGACTTATTCTATTTTTTGATGCGCTTCCTCTTTTCCGTGATTGCGAATAGGTATGGCGAGCAAATAGCGAATCCAGATGAAATGGCCTCTATTGATGCCTTCAACGACAAGATTGAGGCAGCCGGTCAAAGAGTTATCGCAGTAGGCATAGCTGGACTAGACACAGCAATTCTATTTGATAATCGACAAGACCTCGGCCATATTTCTCAGCGTCCAGCGATCGAATCTGATACTTATATGGCTGGTTTTTGGATTATTGAAACAGACGATGAATCAACTGCTCACACATTGGCTTCTGAAGCGTCAAAGGCGTGCAATCGAATCATTGAAGTACGTCAAATTTTCCATTGATTTAGCGCACCTTCCGGCGTTCCATAAATCAAACCCAGCGGTGACAATGTCGGAGCCATCAACTTCAAAAACGACAGGTGCAACATCTGGGCGTCCTGATGGCGAAGCCGATGCGAACCTCATTAGGGGTTGAGTTGCGAGATATTCCAATTCGGCAACAGTAAACACACTCATGAATTTGCTCCTGGCTTGCCTGGAGCAGAAAGCGGAAACACATCGATGTCCCACCACTTTGCCATTGGCAAGGACTGAATCGTTTCAGTCGCCTCTTCCAGATTTGCTGCATTGGTTTCAATAAATACCGTTCCGCGCGAAATGGTTGCTAGGTGAATTGCTCCAAGTTTTCCTGCAGCCTGAAGTTCTGCTGCCTTTGCTTGTTCTTCGGCAACTACGGCATAGACATCGCTCATTTCAATTCCCTTTTTAAACGTGCAAACAACCATGTACTTTTCCAAATTGATTCTCCTTTTGTGAGGGTGTGTGGCTACAGCATGACACCTCAACAAAGGTTGAGGTCAAGTATTACTGTGTCGGTATGCAAAAAACCATGAAGCCAACCGACCAACTTTCCATCGGTCAGGTCGCTCAAAGAAGCGGCATCTCTGTCTCCGCAATTCACTTTTACGAAAGAGAAGGCCTCATTTTCAGTACACGAAACGCAGGAAATCAACGCATATTTACTCGTGATGTGCTTCGCAGACTTGCTTTCATTCGCGCATCACAGAGGGTAGGAATTGCACTTACCACTATTCAGGAAGCCCTCGATGAGCTTCCTAAAAAACGAACTCCGAAAGAGAACGACTGGGAAAAACTAGGAAAAAAATGGCACAAAATTCTCTCGGCGCAAATTGATTATCTGATGCGAGTACGAGAGGACCTCTCTACATGCATCGGTTGTGGATGCCTTTCATTCCAACGCTGTCAATTAGTAAATCCTGAAGACTCCATGTCTACAGAAGGAGCAGGGCCTCGTCGATTGTTACCTGGAACCCCGCGACCCGACCGAAATTAATGACTCTCGCCTAGGCGTTTTCTATCCAGCCCGACTTAGATGAGTGCTCACCAATAAACTCGGCCACTTCACAACTGCAGCCACTATGTACGTGACGCTCAGATTCATTGCTGGTAAAAATTCGACTATTCAAATTTGGTGCAATGCGTTGATTGACTAGTTCTTCAGCGACTTTGAAAATTCGACCTTCGTACATTGTGGCAGGAATTGCAATATGCCCGATATTTCGTGGATCAACTGAATATGGATCTTCGTCAAGCACAGTAACGTTGGCAATTTTTCCGACTTCGATTGACCCAAGTTCATCCTCGCGCCTCCAGGAATGCGCTGCCTCAATAGTTACCGCACGAAGAGCATCATGAAGTGCAATTCGTTGTTCTGGCCCTGCAACTCGCCCAGAATGCGTAATCCGGTTAACCGCATACGAGGCCATCAGCATCGGGTCTGATGGACACATCGGAAGATCGGAGTGAAAAGAGAGAGGTATTCCCCTACGAAGAACCGATGCAGAACGAACCATCGAATCTGCACGATCGGGTCCAAGTCCCCATTCGCTGTACTTGTCCGCAAATCCCACTGGGTAATACGGGTTAGCCGAGACAATCGCTCCCAGCGAGGCAATGCGATCAACTTGCTCCTCCGTTGAATTCGCGAAGTGGATAATCACTGTTCTGTGGTCAGTACGAGGCATGCGAATCTGGGCGTTTTCTACTATGTCAAGAAGAACATCGAGACCTAGATCTCCGTTCACATGAATGTGTATTTGCCAACCCGCATCCCAATATGCATCAAATACTGTTTTCAATTCTCCTGGCTCCATCAACCACTCACCATGATGGTGCGGGTCTGGATTTCCTTCATGATCTAAATACGGCTCTTTCATCTGCATCAGTTGCGAAATAATTGCTCCGTCGCAGAACAATTTCACGTGCTGGTCAAGTACGCGAACTTTGTTTCCTTTACCTCGCTCTACCTGTAAACGGGCGTCCGATACAAATTCAGACGGACTGAGCCCACGCACTGGTTGAGTGCGACCTTCGACAAGAAACGTACTCTCAAATGGAACATTGGGGTGTCCAAGGATTTCTTGATACATCTCCCACGGTTCATTTCTCCAAAAAATGCCTGGTTCATTAATCGCGGTCACACCATTCATATGCAAATACTCAACCATTTGGTGCAAACCAATGCGAAAACGCTCTGGCGTCATGAACACTGGCATGAGATAACGAGCGAGGATAATCATCCATCCGTTTTCCCAGAAGTGGCCTCGCTCAAAATCAAGTTGAGTGCTTGCCAAGCCATGCCGTTCAGTCATCGACTTTTCAAGACCGATTGCATTCAGAGCCGCGGTATTGAGCACCCATTCGTGGCATGAGCGTTGCCAAACAGCAGTTGGCCTATTCCCAGTCAATTTGTCAAGTCTTGAACGGTCTAACTTGCCATGCCACTGATGATGCCACCCCCATGTGAATAACCACTCGCCGTCTGAGAGAGCCTCGTGTGCGGCAAGAAGTCGCGCGTCATATTCCACCGGCGTTGTAGCCGCAACTTGAAATCGATGAGGAAGATTCCAATCTTCTGGCGCAATAATTTCAGTGGTAAGTGTTGTTGCACCCAACATGGGATGCAAATGTTGGTCGATTAAGCCGGGCAAGAGAAAATGGTTCTCAAACTGATTCGACACCACATGGTCGGGTCCAACGGTTTCGAGAACTTCATACATCGAGCCAGCAGCAACAAAACGTCCATCGCGTACCGCGATTGCATTCACTGATGGTTGAGCGACATTCATGGTGATGATGCGCTTCGCCGAATAGACGATCGTTTCGGACATGTCTCGATGGTAGTGAAAGCTCACCCATTGAATTCATTGTCAGTCGCGTTTCAGGTCGGTGACCACGCCGCCAGCGACGCCTACGATGTCTGCCGGCGTTTCACCGAAGTTGTCGTTCCACATTCCCGCTGCTGCCCACACCTCGTCAAAAGCAACAACTCAGTAGCGCGACCTTGATTCACGTGCGGTAGGAAAATCCAGAAGCCTTCAAAGCGTCATCGATCTTCGTGAGAGCGTTCGGCCCCATCCCATGGAGCGATCCAAGGTCGGCACGAGTCCATTTCGATAGTTGAGTCAACTTGGTCAGCCCGGCATCAACAAGCGCACGACGCGCAGGTGCCGCGAGGCCAATCGCTCGCCATGCTCCATCTCGGCTGGCATACGAGTCAAGGTCAACTTCACCACGCGTCACCGCGCAACGACTGGTCTTTTCTGATGGCATGAGCAAAAACTACCGAATCTCAGGCGCGCTTGAGGTCGGTTACCACACCACCGGCGACACGCACGATGTCCGCAGGTGCTGCACCAAAGTTGTCGTTCCACGTTCCCGCTGCAGCCCACACCTCGTCGTACTGCAACAAATCCGGGTCAACGAACACACGCAGTTGAGTGCTTTGACCAAACGGTGGCACGCCACTTATGGCTTTGGAATCTCAATGA
>JALQWV010000115.1 GCA_023263465.1 Ilumatobacteraceae bacterium | reverse complement strand
TCTCAGGTATCGCAGCAGGCGCAGCATCACCGACTGGAAAGCTTGGTTACGTTGCAGCATTCCCAATTCCGGAAGTTGTTCGTGGTTTGAACGCCTTCACATTGGGTGCTCGTTCAGTGAACCCAGAAGCAACAGTTCAAGTGACATGGACATCAACATGGTTTGATCCAGCGAAGGAAAAGGAAGCAGCACAAGCCTTGTTGCAAGCAGGCGCAGACGTACTTGGTATGCACCAGGACTCAACTGCAACTGGTGAAGCAGCAATGGAGGCTGGCGCAAAGTGGGTTGGCTACAACTCCGACACGCTTGCTGGCAACTTCCCAGACACCTGGCTCACCGCTCCTGTTTGGGATTGGGGTCCGTACTACATTCAGGCCGCTAAGTCATTCGCTGCAGGCACCTGCGATGTATCGCAGTACTACGGCAACATGGCAGACGGAACGGTCAAGCTTGGAACCTTTGGTTCTTCAGTAAGCGCAGAAACACAGGCTCTCATTGCTGAGAAGGCTGCTGCAATCATTGACGGAACATTTGCTCCATTCACTGGACCAATTAAGGACAACACAGGCAAGGAAGTTATTGCCGCCGGAGTAGTAGCGCCTTTGGGTGACCTGCTCGGTATGCAGTACCTTGTTGAAGGTGTTATTGGCGAAATTCCAAAGAGCTAGTTCTCTATGAGTGATGCCTCCACGGAGGCCGCAATGGGGTCGCACCGCTCAGGCGGTGCGACCCTGTTTGCACTATCGGCCCGACAAGTAACCAAACGTTTCCCTGGTGTACTTGCAAACGACCGTGTGGACTTCGATTTGCTTCCAGGTGAAGTGCACACATTGCTTGGAGAAAACGGCGCAGGGAAGAGCACACTTGCCTCGGTGCTGTGTGGTTTATACAAACCAGATGAAGGCGCAGTGTTGCGCAATGGAACGCAAGTCCGGCTCACCAGTCCTCGTCACGGATTGCAAAATGGAATCGCAATGGTGCATCAGCACTTCCGATTGGTTGATCGATTTAGCGTTGCCGAAAATGTTGTGCTTGGTCACAGAAAGTTGCCGTTTCTGTTGCGCGCAAATGATCTAGAAGATCAAGTTGGGCAAGTTGCAGAACGTTTTGGATTGCCACTTGACCCACGCGCGGTTGTTGGCGAACTGTCTGCAGGGCAGCGTCAGCGTGTGGAAATTGTGAAAGCGCTGTATCACGGTGCAGAAATTTTGCTGCTCGATGAGCCAACTGCTTTGTTGGCCCCTCCAGAGGTTGAGAAGCTGTTTGAAACGGTTCGGGCAATGACCCAAGCCGGAAAATCGGTGGTGTTTGTTAGTCACAAGTTAGGTGAAGTTGTGGACATTTCCGATCGTGTCACCGTAATGCGGGACGGTCGAGTGACTGGTTCAGTTGCACGTGGAGAGGCAGACACGCGCAAGCTTGCCGAACTAATGGTTGGTAGGGATATCGATCTCTCGCCAAGGCGTTCGCGTGGCGAGGCGAGGGAAACTCTGTTGAGCCTGTCAAACGTTGGGTTGACCAAAGATGGCGTTGACAGAATTTCTCAAGTTTCATTTGCAGTGCGGGCAGGTGAAATTGTTGGTGTTGCAGGTGTGTCGGGTAACGGTCAGCGTGAACTCGCCGAAATCGTTGCTGGTTTAATTGCACCAACAAGCGGCGAAGTGTCAATCAATGGAGAGCGAGTTAATGGCGTAGGAACCCGCAATGTTCGCAAAGCTGGCCTGGCCTATGTGCCAGAGGATCGCCTTGGCACGGGATTGGCTCCATCTCTTTCTATTGTTGACAATCTTGTGCTGACTCGTGATCGTGGGTTTCTTGTTGACCGAAAATCGGCTCACCTTGAAGCTGAAGCGTTTATCAAGCAATTGGAGATCAAGACTCCCAGTGCGCTTACCGCCACTCGCAAGCTGTCTGGTGGTAACTCACAAAAGGTATTGCTCGCACGTGAAATCTTTACCGCTGGTAGCAATTCCCGTGTACTCGTGGTGTGCTCGCCAACCCGTGGCCTCGACGTAGGTGCGGTAGAAGCGGTGCACAAGTTGCTTGATGAAGCGCGCAACGCGGGCAAAGCAATTTTGCTCATCAGCGAAGATCTCGATGAAGTGCTTACTCTTGCTGACAAGATTCTTGTGCTGTATCGCGGATCGGTCGTGCACGAAGCGACGGGTGATCAGGTTGATGTTGAGGCTGTTGGTTTGGCGATGGCAGGTCTTTCATGATTATTGGAAATTTGCGTATCGAGTTAGAACCTCGGTTGTCCACACCGAAATGGTTGTATGCCGCTGTGCCGGTGCTTTCGTTGTTGTTTGCTTTTGTTGTAGGCGGCGTGTTCCTGGCACTCACCGGCCATTCGCCAATCGGCACCTTCTCGCTGTTGATTGAGCGTGGGTACGCTTCGACGAAGGGCATTACCAACACACTGGGTTCGGCAACACCACTTATTTGTACGGGTCTTGCCGCCGCTTTTGCATTTCGAATGAACTTGTTCAACATTGGCGAAGAGGGCCAAATGTATTTGGGCATGATCGGTTCGGCGTGGGCGGGAATTGTGTTGGCGGGTCATCTGCCGAGTTTTGCTGCCGTACCAATGGTGCTGTTGTTTGGAGCATTGAGCGGTGCTCTGTGGGTCTTGCTCCCAGCAGTATTGCGAGCAAAGTTGGGAACGAGCGAAATCGTGAGTTCGTTGTTACTGAACTATGTGGCGCTCAATTTGGTGAACTATTTCATCTTCGGCAGTAGGGGCATGTTCCGTGACCCAACAACGTCATTTCCACAAGGTCGCCTCATTGAGGAATCCGCCCGACTTGGAAGTTTTGGTACAACGCGCACGTATCCGACTGTGCTCATAGCGGTTGCTCTTGCCATTGGCCTGTACTGGTTTATGAAGCGGTCCAACTACGGATACGAAACTTCCGTGTTCGCAGATTCACCAAATACAGCCCGCTATGCAGGAATGAGCTCAACAAAACTCACGTTGTCTGTGTTGCTGTTCTCTGGTGCTCTTGCTGGTCTGGCTGGCTCCATGTATGTAGTTGGACCTGCCGGCAAAGTAGACCCCGGCCTGTTGCAAATTGGCCTTGGCTACGCAGGAATTGTGGTCGCTGCGCTTGCTCGGTACAACTTTGTTGCCGTCATCCTCACAGCGATTTTGTTTGCCGGTTTGCGTGAAGGTGGAGCATCGTTGCAGATTTCATCTAACCCTGTTCCTATTTCCATCGCAGTAGTTCTGCAAGGGTCAGTGCTGTTGTTTGCTCTTGGCGGAGAAGTATTTCGGCGCAATCGACTTCGCATTCGACGTATTCAGCAAGTGGGTGTTGTGTCGTGAACTCCAACGTTTGGATTCTCACATTCGCTGATGCGATCAGCATTGCGACAACGCTGATTCTCGCCACGCTTGGCGCGATACTCACCGAGCGATCAGGGGTCATCAACCTAGGTGTTGAGGGCATTTTGCTGATGGGTGCTGTGACAGCGTTTTTGGTCAGCGACGGCACGGGTAATTTGTGGTTGGCGTTGTTCCTTTCGGTGTTGGTCGGCGTTGCGATGTCCGCAGTTCATGCAACGCTCACCATTACGTTGCGGGCCAATCAAATTGTTGCTGGGTTGGCGCTCGTGATTTTTGGCAATGGTTTGTCGCAATTCATTGGCAAGCCCGTAGAAGGTAAAACGCGCCCCGTAACCATTGAGCCGCTGAAGCTGGGTCCACTTTCAGACATACCCGTTCTTGGACCAATCCTGTTTGGTCACGACATGTTCACCTATCTCACATGGGCGGGTGCATTGCTGTGCTCGTTGTATCTGAATAGAACTCGTCCAGGTCTGGTCTTGCGTGCAACGGGCGATGCTCCGGCAACCGTAGATGCACAGGGAGTATCGGTAGCAATGATTCGATTTGTCCACACCATTTTGGGCGGAGCGCTCATGGGCTTGGCAGGTGGTTGGTTCATGCTTGCGCGAGGTACGGCCTGGAGCCAAGCAGCAACCACGAATGGCATCGGTTGGATTGCGCTGTCGCTGGTGGTGTTTGCGGCATGGCGTCCATTACGTGCCATTGCAGGTGCCGTGTTGTTCGGGTTCACACTGCAAGTGCCGTTCACACTGCAGGGTCAACAGATCAATATTCTTCCACCAGAAATTGTGCAAATGCTTCCGTATGTAGCAACGCTGTTTGTGTTAGTGATGCTGTCAACTCCACGGGCGCGCCGTTTGCTTGGTGCACCAAAAATGCTTGGGCAACCATTCGTCCGCGACGAGCGGTAATCCTTCATGCAACTTTCGCGATCAAGTTCGAATGCCGACATTTTGGCTGTGCTCAACGAAGTTGCTGACGCAGTTGCAGAGGTTCTTGAGTCGAATACCGACTGGGGGCTTTCAGGAGTTCGCCACACTCAATACTCGGTAGACGTCGCCGCAGACAATGCAGCATTGGCTGTATTGCATGCAGCAGGCTGTGCAGTGCTTTCCGAAGAGAGTGAGCGATCGGGTGAGTTTGGCGCAGACACCATCATGGTCATCATGGACCCACTTGATGGTTCGACAAATGCCAGTAGAGGAGTGCAGTGGTATGCCACCTCTCTGTGTGCAATCGATCGAGACGGAACTCGTGCTGCGCTCGTAGTGAATCAAGCTTCGGGTAAAGATCGTTACTGGGCAACTCGCGGTGACGGGGCGTTTCATAACGGCAAGCGCATGTCGCATTCTGGGTGCACTGAATTGAAGCAGGCAGTGGTTGGTGTTTCTGGTTTGGCGTCGTTTCGTCCGAAGTGGGCCCAGTTTCGTGCGCTCGGCGCCGCGGCGCTTGACATTTGTCTAGTTGCGCAAGGTGTACTGGACGGCTGGATCGATTTCCATAGTCACGGTGTTTGGGACTACATGGCAAGCATCATGATATGCGAAGAGGCAGGCGTGTCTTTTGCCGAAAACGAAGATCGGGATCTGTTCGTTACCGAGTACGCATCAAAGCGAACACCAATTGTTGCTGCTACTCCAGAATTGCTAGCAGCACTAAAAGAGATTCGTAGCAGTCATGGCTGAGCCAGTTTCGCGTGCTGCATGGTCTCGTCTTGTTGCGCTTCTGAATGCATACGTGTCCGAAGGTGGCAATGCGTTCTCAAACTCTGGACCGCTTTGGAAGAGTGAACGCTGGACAAAGGAACTTTCGGGTTTAGAGATTTCCCCAGACTGGTCATTCCCAGATCGCGTCTCGCGGGCAATGGTCAAGTCCATGTTCGAATGGTCACATCAGGCCGACGAAATGTACCGCGCATTTTGCGCCACCATGGTGTGGGCGGGTGAGCGAGTGGCCATTGCTCCTGTGCTGGTGCGGCAAGTTGCATCGCAGCCTGGCATCGAAATTGGTGAAGAAGTTCTGAAACTGAAATTGAATCCGGTATTTGAACAGTTCCTTTCATCTCCGCTGCGTGGCTTGGGTCCGGTTCTTGGGTCATCGCTGTTGAACGTCATTTCACCAAGTGATGACCGTGTTGCCATGGTTGACCAATTTGCGATTGATTGGATGTGGGAGTTTGGCCAAATCACCGATTCGTGGATGCTCGATTTAGCCGACTTCGGTGCAGGAGATTTCTCGCGATACGGCTCATGGTGCAAGCAGGCGCTTGACAAGTTTCGCGAGAGCGGACACCTTCCCGACCACTGTGACGACCATGCGTTCATCGGTTACCTGATGTCGACTGATCGCATTCATTCACTCTTGGGAACGCGTTTTTCTAGGTGGGTGCAAATTGCCGATCAGTTCGCTTCAGGTGCTGCGAAGAAATAGTGTGCTGTCGTGCTCATTGATCAAGCCCGCTACCGAAATGGTCAACGACTTGGCATGGATGCGCCGAAGCTTTCGGGTGACTTTGATTGGATTGGTCTTTCAGAAGCGCGACCGGCCGAACTTGAGCGATTGGCAGAAGACTATTCGCTCAATGTGCTTGCGGTGGAGGACACGCTCTCGGGAAAACAGCGTCCGAAACTGGACGAATACCCAGAGCACACTTTTTTGTTGTTGAAAACGGTTGCCTACGACCCTCGGTCTGAACG
>JALQWV010000068.1 GCA_023263465.1 Ilumatobacteraceae bacterium | reverse complement strand
GTGGTTTCGCTGCATACGAAATCACGACATCGTGATCTTCTGCAATGCGATCAAGCAACCAACGAGCAACCATCATGTGGTCACTAACGGTGAGTGCATCTGCTGCACCAATTTGAAACTCCCACTGACCAGGCATTACTTCAGCGTTCGTTCCTTCAATCATGAGACCAGCTTCAATGCATGCCCATGTGTGTTCTTCGATGATTTGCCGACCCATGACGCGGCCAGCACCAACACCGCAGTAGTACGGACCCTGGGGTGCAGGTTCGCCACCAGCCTCGGGGAAACCGTATGGGCGACCATCAAGGCGCATCATGGTGTATTCCTGTTCGATGCCGTAGATCATTCCGTGCGCTGCATATTTCTTGGAAACCTCTGCACAAACTGCACGAGTATTGGTTGGATGTGGCTTTTCGGTCTGAGCAAGCATTACCTCACACAACACCAAAATGTTTTTGCCACCACGAATTGGGTCTGGACAGGTAAACACTGGCTTCAACATGCAGTCTGATGCGTCACCAGTTGCTTGTTCTGTTGATGAACCATCAAAACCCCAAATTGGAGGAGTCTTTACGCTGTTCGCAAGAATCTTGGTCTTCGAACGCAGCATTGGAGTTGGCTTATGGCCGTCGATCCAGATGTATTCCGCTTGATATGGCATGTCATTTCCTTCCGGTTGAGAATTCGGGCCATAACCCCGAATTCGGGTACAGGGTCAGTCTCCAACATGGGGATTTCGCCCCCGTTGCCCAAATGTGAACGCTTTGTGAAGATGTAGACCTCTAGCCTGAAGTTGTGGCGGAAGCGACTCAACGCGTGAGGGTGGGATTAGCCCAGTTCAACCCCGTAGTTGGCGATATTGCGGGCAATTCACGCCGAATCCGAGAGTTGTATGCCGCTGCGAATGAGGCAGGCTGCGACATTGTGGCCTTTCCCGAACTCTCTATTACTGGCTATCCGCCAGAAGACCTCGTGCTGAAATCTGGGTTCGTGGCTGAAAACCAGCAGGCGATGCGTGAGATTGTGAGAGAAACACAGGGCTGCGTGGCGGTGTTTGGATTTGTCGATGGAACGCAGGGGTCTCTTTTCAACTCCGCAGCCATTGCATCAAATGGGATATTGCACAGCACGTATAACAAACAGTTGCTACCGAACTACAGCGTGTTTGATGAAGAGCGCTATTTCACACCTGGTTCATCATTTTCGCTATTCATTATTTGTGGCGTGCCCGTGGGCATCACGATTTGTGAAGACATCTGGCAAGCCGACGGACCAGTTCAGCAACAAGCAAAAGCCGGTGCAACGCTGAATATCAATATCAATGGTTCTCCATATCACCGCGGAAAGTTTGACGAACGTCAACACATGGTGAGTGATCGAGCCCGAACAAATGCATGCGCCATTGTGTATGTCAACCAAGTCTGTGGTCAGGACGAGTTGGTGTTTGATGGTGGAAGTATGGTGTTTGACCATCGTGGCGATTTATTGATGCGCGCCGAGCAGTTTGATGAATGCATGTCATTCATTGACCTTGCAGTTCCTGAATCTCGCGTTGCAAACGAAGTTTCAGCGATTGAGATTTCACAAGCAACTCGTGCAAGTGGTGCACGTCGTGAAGGAGTGATTACTCCACACTCGTCAGACACGGAACAAGTCTTTGGGGCGCTTGTCTTGGGAACTCGCGATTACGTTCGCAAGAACGGTTTCACCGACGTGGTCATTGGGTTATCGGGCGGAATTGACTCTGCGCTTGTTGCTGCAATTGCGGTTGAAGCACTTGGTTCACAACACGTACATGGAGTTTCAATGCCATCGCGTTATTCAAGCGATGGCTCGCGCACTGACGCAGCGAAGTTGGCCAACAATCTCGGAATCGATTTGCAAACCATTTCAATTGAGCCTGCCTTTGCGGCATATCTCGATATGACCGCTGAAAGTTTCGCAGGCAAGGCCGTGGATCTCACCGAAGAAAATTTGCAAAGTCGTGTTCGTGGCACCACGCTGATGGCGCTTTCAAACAAATTTGGCTGGATGGTGTTAACAACGGGGAATAAGAGCGAACTCGCCGTTGGTTACTTCACGTTGTATGGGGATTCAGTTGGTGGCTATGCCGTCATCAAAGACCTGTTAAAGACCACGGTGTATGAGCTGTGTCGCTTTATCAATGTGCGCGCGGGTAAAGAAGTGATTCCCGAAGCAGTGATTACCAAGCCACCCTCTGCCGAATTACGACCAGACCAGCGGGATGACCAATCATTGCCGCCCTATGAAGTGTTGGATCCCATTTTGGAGCTGTATGTTGAGCAAGATCGCACTGCAGTTGAGATCATTGCGCTTGGGTTTGACGAGGCGCTCGTTCGAAGAATTTCACGGTTGGTCGATGTCAACGAATACAAACGCCGTCAGGGACCTCCAGGCGTTCGTGTTTCATTAAAGGCCTTCGGTAAAGACAGGCGCTTGCCAATCACGAACGCCTATCGCGGTTAGGTCGTTGACATTGCCCGTTGATACCGCGTGATCGTGATCGCACCAAGCAGACCGAAAAACGCACCCATTAATGCGGGGCCACGAACCCCAAAAGATTCGAACAAATTGGTGGCAACGATGGCCATCACTGCCCGTCCAAGCGTTCCGGCACCCAATACCCAACCGAGCCCTGTCCCTGGACTGTTGGGAACAAGTTTTGTAGCAAGCGGCAACAGGCTTACCACCGAGAATTCAAAACCCAGAAAGTAAATAAATACACCGAGCAGTCCAACGATCAAATTCTGAGATCCGAGGACGAGAAAGATGCCACCAGGGATAACGAGTAGTGCCCCGAAGGCAATGCTTCGTTCCTTTCCCCATTTGTCAGTTTGACGAGAACTGCTTACCGATGCAGCAAGCTCGACGAGTCCAAGTGAAAAACCTGCAACTGCGAGTTGTGCAGCATCAAATTGAAATTCATCTTCAAGCCAAGCACCAAAGGTGACGAACAAATTCTGTGCACTACACATAATGAAAAACATGGTGGCAACTACCAACCATGAGTTTCCGGTGACTCGTTGTGGTGTAGTACTGCGAGTTTCATGGACTTCACGGACTTCATTGGTTACGCGATTGAAAATTGCAACGGTTGAAACCACAAGACACAAGACAGCAAATGCGACACCAATTCGCCAGTTAGTAGCAGCAGTGATCAAACCCATAACCGAAACTCCAACGAGCAATCCAAGTGCCCAAGCAGTTTCGGTAAGTCCAACAATTTTTCCACGTTGTTTGTAGGGAACATGGTCGGCGATCCATGCACCAAGTCCAAGGTCAAAACCTTGTTTGGTCAGTGCAAGTACGGTTACGCCAACTGCAAACATCAAGGGCGAAGTCGAAACTGCTGCGATGGTGCAACCGATTGCAGATCCAATGAGACCGAGCACCATGCTGTTACGGTGCGTGAGGCGATCAACAATTCGACCTGCAAGCGGTGAAGCGAAGCCGGAAAGTTCGCTGACAAATATGGCAAATCCAAGCGTGGAGAGCGAAACATCAAATCCGCGCGAGATGGTTGCCAAAAACAGCGGAGCGAATCGATATGCAGCGTTGGCTACAAGCCTTGAAATAGTAACGGTAGTGATGTTGTCGCGAATTTCACTATCAAATGAATCATCAAGTAATCGATTCAGCATGTTTACAACGATTCAGTAGTGAGGTTGTCGTCCACGAGTGTGACGAGATCCCCAACGCTAATTCGATTGTTGCGATGCACATGGAACCAACTTCCGCCAAGGTTTGGCAAACGTGGATTGCTTGCACCAAGTACATGACGGAGTGTGCGAATGACCCCACTATGGCTAACGACGAGCGCAGTGCCGCCTGTGCAACGCTGACTGATATCAATGAATGCATTGGTGAGCCGCTCAACAATTGCTTCGTCAGATTCAAAC
Organism: Ilumatobacteraceae bacterium; assembly: GCA_023263465.1. Taxonomy (GTDB): domain Bacteria; phylum Actinomycetota; class Acidimicrobiia; order Acidimicrobiales; family Ilumatobacteraceae; genus UBA3006. The sequence continues at coordinate 6,698 of JALQWV010000068.1, read as the reverse complement.
CCTTCCGGTTTGGTTCGCGATGCTAAAAACCCGGGCCACTGTTCTTCAATTTGCGCGCGGGTCAAACCCTCCCACGGGCCAACGTGGGTTTCCTGAAGTCGCTCGTCAGTTTCGACAGGACCAACTCCATGCGCTTCAGAAATGATGTGTGCAGTTTGTAGTGCACGAAGCAGAGTGCTCGAAGCGATGTAATCAAATGTTCCTAAACGCTGTGCGGCTTGCTGTGCTTGCGCGACACCAAGGTCACTGAGTTCAATGTCCGCTCGACCTTGCCACCGTTCTTCAATGTTCCACAACGACTGTCCATGTCGTACCACAAGCAGACTTGCAATGACGCCGTTAGTAGACACGCCAAGGCAGGGTAGTGGCAAAGGTACGATGAGTTTGTGGCACAACTGCGAATGTTCGCATCCGCTCGCGAAGCGGCTGGTTGCTCACGAGATGTCGTGCCCGGAAATACAGTTTCCGAGGTCATTTCTGAGGCAGTGGTTCGGTTTGGAGCCGATTTTGAACGCGTACTTGGTACTTGTCGGATTTGGGTAAATGGAGAGGTCGCCGATTCGGACTCACCGGTCAACGACAATGATGAGGTGGCAATTCTTCCTCCTGTCTCTGGTGGTGATCAATGAGTGATTTCTCCAATCTTGACCTTGCAGGTATCCGTTCCGCTCGAACCGCGATGCAGGCACAAGAGGATGCAGTGTCATTTGTACGTCGAATGGCTCAAGGTCGACTAGATATTGCACGTGACGAGAAACGACGTCGCGCAGAGAATCTTCCCACAAGTAACACAGCGACAGACCTAGCTGGTGTGTTCGGTCAAGAACACGGTGGAGGGTCTGCCCGACCACCACGCGAAACAAATATCGCTACCGATCATCCACTGGTGATGGAACTTGAACAATTGTGCGAACGAGTTGGATTCGGCTCAATTCGCACACTTGATGTAGAAGGTTTGCAGCGTGTAATTGATGAACTCAGCGCATTTGAAAGTGCACGCTCTGGTGAGCGCCGTGAGTTGTTTGACCAGATTGATGCACTGACTGCTGAATTGGTAAAGCGATATAAAGACGGTGGCGCAAACGTAGACGCCATACTGAACGACAAATAGTTATGGTCGTCGACAAACGTTTGGCCGATGTCGGCAATTTCATTCGCCAACAACGCGAACTTGCACAGCAATCCATTCGAGATTTGGCAAAAGTTGCGGGAGTCTCAAACCCGTACTTGTCACAAATTGAACGCGGCCTCCGCAAGCCATCGGCTGAAATTTTGCAGCAACTTGCACGAGCAATGCAGATCTCTGCTGAAACACTGTACGAGAGGGCAGGCATCCTTGATCCGAGCGAGGAACCCCGCTCAGGCGTGGTTGATGCGGTGTCATCGGACCCCCATTTAACGACCGAACAAAAGCAAACGCTCCTGTCGGTTTATCGCAGTTTTGTTGGGGAAAGTACCGAATAGACGCCGCGCTGAACTAGGCGAATTAAGTAGCACTGCAGATAGGTTGAAGATGTAATGCAACGCGTAGCCATTCTCTCTATGCATACCTCGCCTCTGGCCCAGCCCGGCATTGGCGATGGTGGTGGCATGAACGTGTACGTGCGCGAGTTGGTCTCCTCGCTTGCGAACAGTGGCGTTGACTGCACCACGTATACGCGTAAATGGAAAGACGACCTTCCAGAAGTGATCGAAGTTGAACCGAATCATCGTGTGGTGCATGTGCAAGCCGGCGAAATTGATCTGCCGAAGGAAGAGTTGCTGAATGTGGTCAACGAATTCACGGACGGCGTCGCCTGGCACTTGCAACACCGCGGCGGAGCCGACATCCTGCACGCAAACTATTGGCTCTCTGGTCTCGCTGGACATCGCCTGAAGCATGAGCTGGATTTGCCACTCGTCACAACGTTTCATACGTTTGCGCGAGTAAAAAGTTTGGGTGGCGATGTTGAGTCACCGATCCGCGACAAATCCGAACTTGAAATCATTGGTTGTGCAGACGCAATCATGGTCAGTTGCACAGAAGAGCAATCCCAGTTTCAATCGTTGTACGGAAGAGCACCTGGATCTATCGAAGTTGTCGCACCAGGCGTAGAGCGCGCATTCTTCTCTCCTGGTGATCGTCGCGGAGCGCGTCATGCACTTGGGCTTGGATCGGGACCATTGTTGTTGTTCGTAGGTCGTATTCAGCCCTTGAAAGGTTTAGATGTTGCGGTGCGCACGCTTGCTGAAATTGGTCGCAGCGATGCGCAACTCATTGTTGTGGGCGGAGCGAGTGGAATTGAGGGCGCAACTGAGCTTGCACGAGTTCAAGCGCTTATTCAGGAACTGGGACTTGTCGGCCGCGTGAAGTTCTACGAGCCACAGCCGCATCACTTGTTGTCAACGTTTTATCGAGCTGCTGATGTGGTGTTGGTTCCTTCACGCAGTGAAAGCTTCGGTCTTGTTGCGCTTGAAGCAGCGGCATGTGGAATTCCAGTCGTTGCAACGGCGGTTGGAGGATTGCTGAATTTAATCGAAGATGGCAAGACAGGTTTCCTTGTTCCAGGACGCGATGTTTCAGGCTTTGCTCGCTTTACGCGTCGACTACTTGACGACTCCTTGCTTGCAATATCTATGGGAACTGCTGCTGCACATCGCGCGCAGGAGTATTCGTGGAGGTCGGCAGCGTTGAAGGCCCGCAGTGTGTACACCGAGTTGCTTGAACGCGACTTGGTTGCGTGTTCCTAGTGTCCGATCTGTTTGACGACGCGGCTCTAGCCCGAATAGAGCGACAAATTGACGAATGGCTGTCGCGCGAAAAAGCACAAAATAAACTGATCCTCGCGGTTGATCGTTCAACGGACCAGGAAATTCGATGGTACGTACGCATGGCTGGGGAAGAAAAAGAGTTCACCACGGTGTGGCTTACTCTGGGCCAGCGCACGCTTCGATTCGAAACCTATGTCATGCCTGCCCCTGAAGAAAATGCGCGGACTTTGTATGAAGCGTTGCTTCGTCGAAACGAAAAACTCGTCGGGGCTCACTTTTCCATTGGTCAAGAAGATGCGGTGTTCCTTCGCGGCGAGATTCCCCTTGCAGCACTGAATGAAATGGAATTAGACCGCGCAATCGGCACCTTATATTCGACGGTTGAGCAAAGTTTTAGTTCGCTTATCCGCATCGGATTTGCCAGCCGCTTTACCGAGTAACCGCACACATCGTGTTGCGTTCGGGTTATTGGCGATCGGAGAAGTTGTCCAATGACTCGAACCACATAAGTCGCTAACCTGACCACATGCAAAAAGAGCCGATCACATTTGTTGGTGGTGGCAACATGGGTGGCGCAATCATTGAGGGATTGCTGCGTGCTGGTTGGAAGTCAACCGACATTTCGGTCGTTGAAGTTTCGGCAGATCGTCGTAGTGCATTGCAGAATTTGTTCCCTGGAATCAAGACCAGTGAGGTTATTGGCCCATGTTCTGCAGCCGTAATTGCGGTGAAGCCGGGTGGCGCTGTTGAAACATGTGCAGCACTAAGCAAGGCTGGTGCAACACGTGTGCTCTCTATTGCTGCAGGAGTTAGTACTTCTGCATTGCAGAGTGCATCGGGGTCTCATACATCCGTAGTGCGTGCAATGCCAAACACACCTGCGCTCGTAGGCGAAGGAATGGCTGGCATTTGTACAACGGAATCCACATCGGAAGAGGTTGTGCAGTGGGCAGAGTCAATTCTTGGCGCAGTTGGAAAAGTTGTTCGCGTTCCTGAAAATCTGATCGATGCAGTCACCGCAATTTCGGGTTCCGGACCCGCATATATTTTCTTGGTTGCTGAGGCACTCACCAGCGCGGCAATCGAGCAGGGTCTATCGGCCGAAGTTGCCGATACTTTGGTTCGTCAGCTACTCGTTGGATCAGCACAACTGCTCAGTCAGTCCCCAGAAAGTCCAGAAAGATTGCGCGCAAATGTGACTTCGCCCAACGGAGTGACTGCCGCTGCACTCGCCACACTTGAAGCCGCCGGCTTGCGCGATGCCATTTCACAGACAGTGAAATCGGCAGTACAACGCAGCCGTGAGATGGGTAAGTAGTCGCTAGGGTATGCCCTAGGTCACGAACTCCGGACGGGGTTACCCCCCAACCGGGAGTCGCGCTCGAAAGAGTGCGCCGTTTGGACCGGTGCCGTCGGGGGGTTGGCACCGGTCCATTCGTTTTTTCTTGAACACACCATGACACACCGCTTCAATCACATTTCGTTCCTCACTGACTATGGAACTCGTGATGAATTCGTTGGAATAGTGAAATGCGTGATTGCAGATATTGCTCCACACGTGCAAGTCATTGACATCACGCATGATGTTCCAGCATTTGATGTTCGCGCAGGATCACTTGCGTTAGCGCGCGCAGTTTCGTATGTTCCGAAAGGTGTGATCTTGGCAGTTGTTGACCCAGGTGTTGGTACTTCGCGTCGCGCGATAGCAGTCAGTGTTTCCGGTGGCGATGGCGTGTTTGTCGGCCCAGATAATGGTCTTTTGGCAACAGGAGTGGCCCTAGCGGGCGGAGCTGAATGTGCCGTGGAGTTGACTAATACGAAGTATCACCTGCCATCCCCTGGCACCACGTTTGCCGGCCGAGATGTTTTTGGTTCGGTTGCTGCACACATTTGCAACGGTGTTGACTTGCGGGAATTCGGTAATGAAATTGATACCGCTTCGATTCTTCCTGGCATCATTCCCATTACTCGTGAGGAAAATGGTCAGCTTGTTGGTGAAGTGACATGGGTTGATCATTACGGCAATTGCCAACTCAATATTGGACCGGAAGAAATTGCACAGTGGGGATCTCCAGTGAGAGTGGCAATCGGAAATCCTGACTCACCAAATCACATTGTTCGCACAGTTCCCATTGTGAACAACTTCTCTGAGATTGGTGGAGGGCTTGGACTTGTCATTGATAGTTTCGGCATGTTGGCGCTGTGCATTGACCGCGGTTCTGCTGCGGCCGAATTGGACCTTGGGCCAACAAACATGGTGACCATTAGTCAAGATCCACATGCTGGTGGTGGAGTAAGCACCTCAGTGCGGTTGGGTTCCAAGCCCAACTGAGGTTGTATTTAGGCGTAAAGTCGTGACATGCGTCCAGCGACCACATTGGCAATTGCACTACTACTCATTTCCATTTTTACCGCCGGAATTCTGTCTCTTCGGTAATGAGATTTAGCGGTCGATAGAGGCATACGTGAATCTTGCAGAAATCATTGAGCAACACCCGGCAGACAATGTTGCACTGATCAGCCGCGGTCGACCAACTACTTATGGGGAATTACGCCGACAGGTAGCAAGCCTGCGCGGAGTACTTGCCGAAAACGGAGTTGAGCGCGGAGATCGTGTCGCAATTTTGTGTGGTAACAGTCGGTATTTTGTACTTGCCTACTTAGCAACGCTTGGTGTAGGTGGGATCGCAGTTCCACTGAACATCGTGAGTCCTGCATCTGAAATTCAACGAGAGTTAGACACAGTCCAACCACGCGTAGTTTTCGTAGAGCCTGCGGCAATGACGGCGTGGAGTGGTGTTGATCGCACGTCGCTAACAGAATTGCGTGCTGTAATTGCAACGGAAGGCCACGACATCGCCGGAGCGATCACATTGACCGAGTCGTTGATGCATGCACCAGTGCCGATACTAAATATGTTGCCAACCGAGGTTGCAGTGTTCATCTTTACAAGTGGAACTGCAGGTTCACCGAAAGCAGCGATGCTCACACATAACAACTTGCACTCAAATCTTGTGCAAATTTCGAATGAAAATGTCCTTCGGAGTAGTGACGTGGTGTATGGAGTGTTGCCGCTATTTCACATTTTTGGTCTAAATGTTGTCCTCGGTTACACATTGTTTGTGGGCGCAAGCGTGGTGCTAGTACAGCGATTTGATCCGTCTACTGCATTGGAAACATTTGCTGAACGCGGTGTAACGGTGGTGCCAGGCGCACCACAGGTGTGGTCGGCACTAGCGCACATGCCAGAAGATGAATGTAAGGTGCTAACACAGTTGCGTGTGGCATTAACGGGTGCAGCAAAAATGCCAGAGCAAGTAACGAACCAATTGAAAGATCGATACGGACTCATCGTTCATGAGGGCTACGGGCTTACCGAATCTTCACCAGTGGTAACCACTTCAGTCAATGGCAGTCATAAGGTTGGATCAATTGGTAAACCGTTGCAGGACGTATTTCTTCGCTTGGTGGATGAACACGGTGATGACGCGGAAGAGGGAGACTCTGGCGAAATTTGGGTTCGTGGCGAAAATGTCTTTGCTGGGTATTACAACGATCAAGAGGCAACCGACCGAGTGCTCACTGCAGATGGATGGTTACGCACCGGCGATATCGCGGTGAAAGATGCTGAAGGCGATCTGTTCCTTGTCGATCGAATGAAAGATCTCATCATTGTGAGTGGATTCAACGTATATCCGGCCGAAGTGGAGCAGGTACTTCTTGCGCATTCAGCAATTGATCAAGCTGCTGTTGTTGGTGTCTCACATCCACACACGGGAGAGGCGGTACGTGCATATGTCGTATTACACAAAGGCGTGCATCTTGATGAAGAATCAATTATTGAGCATTGCCAAAAACAATTAGCTCGCTATAAGTGTCCGTCTAAAGTGCTAATTGTGCAGTCACTGCCAACTGGTAGCACGGGCAAGGTACTGCGACGCGCGTTG
>JALQWV010000128.1 GCA_023263465.1 Ilumatobacteraceae bacterium | reverse complement strand
TTAAACGTACGAGTGCTGGTAGCACATGTTGGTGTGTCGATGCTTGGGAAAATATTCAAAATCACGCGCTTGCCACGCAAGTCTTTGTTTGAAATTTCTTGCAGTGTTCCTGTGGTCAGCGTGAATGATGGAGCGGAAGCGCCCTTCTTTGGCAACTTGCCACTGGTTGACACTGGGTTTCCACCGAGGGTTACCTTTGAGCCGCTCTTGCTGGCAGTCTTCTTCACGACTTTCTTCACAACCTTTTTCGTTGCTTTTTTAGCGGTCTTCTTGACAGCTTTCTTTACAGACTTTTTCTTGGCGACTTTCTTTTTTGCAGCCACGGTGGCACTCCTTGTTAGCGAGGTGAATGTGCCTTGAATTTAGTCGGAACTTGGGCGGCCTTTCCTCATGGACTGGAAGAAACTCAGACCAAATAGGGCCGCTACGACGTACCACTGGTACTGCTCGATGCCTTTGAGGAAAGCGCGAATTTGGTCTTCAAACTGGTCTCCGCCCAAGCGCAAGACCACCAGCTTGATGATGATTCCAAGTGAGATCAACGGGATGAACCGCTTGATGCTCATGTGCTTGTGGCCAAGTAGCAAGCACACCACATTGCTCCCTGGCATCAGCACCAAGGCAATTGAGCCGCCCTTGTCTACGGCCTTTTCGGTCCACCGATAAATGGCAGGAAGTTCACCAAGGTTGCCTTCGACCCAGCCCAATGCCTTGTGTCCGTACCAACGGCCTACAAAGTACAACGCGATACCAGCAACGAGAATGCGCACGAAGCCAATTGCCGCATAGGGAATGACATCAATGTAAGGAACAGAGCCAAACAGGTTTCGATTACGCGAACTGAGCGCAAGAACCAATGATGGATGGTTGTCAACGAGGGCTGGCCCAATATTGCTACCAATTGTGCCAATGACAAACAGCATGGTGGTGAGGGTGAGGACCGCCTTGCGCATTTAGAGCACCGTAGCCGACTTAGGTAACTTAGGTCTCGTCACGAGCACAAAAAGGGGGAGTGCTATGCAAGGTTTAATGCAGCAGACACCGTTAACCATGGTGCACATTTTTGAGCGGGCGGAGAAGTATCACAGCGAAAAGACCATCGCTACGGCAACCGCCACTGGTATCGAACGCACCACCTATGGGGAATGGGCTGCACGCACGCGCCAACTAGGCGGAGTGTTGGACAAGTTGGGCATTTCGAAACATGGACGCGTTGCCACGTTTGCATGGAACACCGCGCGGCACCTCGAGTTGTATTTTGCGCCACCATGCACGGGTCGCGTAACTCACACACTGAACATTCGGTTGTTCCCCGAGCAACTGACGTACATCGTGAATCACGCCGAAGACGAAGTGATTTTTATTGACCGCTCGTTATTCGCACTGATTGCTCCGTTGCTGCCAACGTTTTCAACCGTGAAGCACTTGGTCATCATGGATGACGGCAAGGGCGACGTGCCAAAGTCTGTTGATGGTTTCCAGATGCACGACTATGAGGAATTGCTGAAGGGAACACCTGGTGTTGAATTCAGCATCACTGATGAAAACCTTGCCTCCAGCATGTGTTACACCAGCGGTACAACTGGCAACCCAAAGGGCGTGTTGTATTCTCATCGCTCAACGTACTTGCACACGTTTGGCGCAATGACTGTGGACTCGCTAGGTGCTCGCGAAAGCGACACCATCCTTCCCGTAGTGCCAATGTTCCATGCCAACGCATGGGGTCTCGCTCACGCAGCAGTTGCATGTGGCGCAAACTTGGTAATGCCCGGGCCTGACTTGTCTGGAAAGGCAATTGCCAATTTGATCGTTGATGAAAAGGTGACCGTTGCTGCTGGCGTACCGACTATTTGGATGGCGGTGCTTCCTGAATTGAAGGGTCGCGACACGTCGTCGCTACGCGCAATTCCATG
>JALQWV010000047.1 GCA_023263465.1 Ilumatobacteraceae bacterium | reverse complement strand
ACCCACTCCATCATTTGTTCTGGCGTTCCGTTTCCTGCAATACCTGCTGCAGCAAGTCCAGAACCCATGATTGCCATGCCGATACCAGCATCACCCCAGAACAGTTCTTCGATCGCCACCACCATGGTGAGACCAGTTGGGTCAGACATTGCATTCATGATGAAGTCGAGGCCGTACAAACCGATCTTTGCTGCCTCTTGCACTACTGGCCATGGGAACTCTTCTTTTTCGTCCCACTCATGTGCGGCAGGACGAATGGTGTCTACTGCGAACTGATGAATCCAGTCTTTGAGTTGTAATTGGTCGTCATTGAGTGCAAGGGAAAATTCAGCCATGCGCACAAGTTACCGCACGGTAAGCACTGGTGCTACTTCGAACGGGTAACGGGAATCTGCAGCAGTGCCGGCGCAATCGACTCCAGAATGAGCTTGGCTCCTGGTTTATATACGTGTACTCCATCCCAGCGGTAACTCAGGCTGTTTGCAACCTTCGGGTCTGAACACCATTCCTTTGGTCCGCTTACGAAGTACACCCCATCATTTTCGGGTGCTGCCACTTCGCGCATTAAAGCATTCAAGTGTCCTGTTCGAGCATCGTCACCGCGCTGCGGCAGTGGCGGAACTGGTCCGCCATTTGATTCAACCGGTCTCATACACGCAACTTCTAGGAGCGCAACGGCAACATGTTGTTTGCGTAATGCATCAATGCCACGTGTCAACTGCGTCTTAAACATGGTGTCTGCAGGAACCGTGTTCACTTTGAAGAGAAAACTATTGATCTGCAAATCCATCACTTCCCATGCACCAATTACCACCAGCGCAACATCGGCGTTCGCTTGTGCTGCCGACTTTGCCCACTTAGTTTCAAAACCTTTGCAATTAGCAAAATTACGACGAAACTTTCCGCTGGTTCCACCAATACCGACACCTCGGTCGTATACGCCGCAACCATCAATTGATCCGTTTGTAATTACAAAAGTTTTTTCAATACCACTTGGCTTATTTACCGCCAACGAGTGAGCTTGAGAGTCACCAACAATCACTATGCGCCTCGGTAATTTTGCAAGCGTCGTGCTCGTGACTGGAGTATTCACCGCCGTGGTTGCCGTTGTCGGCACAGTTGTTGGGACGACAAAAACCACATCGGTATTCCCCGTATCAACCGAAACATCACGAGCCTGAATTCCCGACAACTGCACACTGGTTACACCAACAAGTGCAGCAACCACAACAGCGAGTGCTACGGGAAGTCTGCGACGCATGGCTGATAATTGTCGCCGTTGGCGAAGCCAATTACCAATCGCACCTTTGCGTGCTGGGGTTTCAATGAATTGAAAGACAAACTCATTAATGATGACCGTTGCCGTTAGCGCGTATGCAAGACGGACTGTTGACTGTCGCGCACCGGTGACCACAAAAATTGGCCAGTGCCACAAGTACAGACCATACGAGCGCCGGCCAATCTCCACGAGCAGCGGAAATGACAGTATTCGCTTTACCAGTGACTGTCCCGAACGAACAACGACTGCAATAACTACTGCAGATGCAACTGTTGCAGCAGCAAGACCACCCTTGTACAACTGCTCATCGGCTACATGAATGACAGCAGAGATATACCCAAGCGTTGCCAATGCACCAAGCGCCAATATGTCAGCGAAACCTGATCGCAACTTTGCGTAACGAACCACTGCCCTTTTCCATGGTTGCCATGCACACGCCAGCGCCGCACCAAGCAATAACCCACTCGACCTCGAAATCGTGCTCAAGTACAACAAGTTGATACGCGTTTCGTTATCGGCAATAAACGCCCGTGCAGTTCCCACCATGACTGCTGCAGCCAAAAGCCCAATAACTACAGCTGAAATCCACCTTGGAATTCTCTTGTTGCCCAGCACAAAAGCGAATGCAATTGGCCACAGCACATACCACTGTTCTTCTACAGCTAATGACCACAAGTGTCGAAGCATCGGCAATGAGTTCGCAGCGAAATACGGAGTGTCAACGAAATAGATCTGCCACCAATTTGAGAAGTATCCGAGCGCAGGCAAGACGTCTTGTCGAAAATCCGGTGCGGAATCCTGTGCAAAAAACGTCACCGTGACAAGAGCAGTAATCAGCATGGTGAACAGCGCTGGAAGCAACCGGCGCGCACGTCTAATCCAAAACTGCTTCAGGCTCACCTTTCCAGAAATATGTTGCTCATCAATCATTAAGGAAGTAATGAGAAAACCACTGACTACAAAAAACACTTCAACACCAATGAATCCACCTGGAATCCAATGAATTCCGGCATGATACAAAATGACCGCGAAAACACTCAGTGCGCGCAATCCATCGAGTGCAGGCTGATAGCCCATCCGAGTTTCTTCGCTCATAGTGAAGGACTAAGCGATCGACGCGATGCAAAAACTATGGCGATCAAATACACACCAGCGCCAAGTGTGAACGGTGCACCGACGCCAATGTGATCAAAAGCCAAACCCGCAAGAGGCGGACCAATAACGCGAGCAAGAGCATTTGACGATTGCTGAAAACCAAGCACTTCCCCACGCTTGTCTTCGGGAGCGGAGTTAGCAACAAGCGTGGTGAGCGATGGACTTGCAATTCCTGCACCGATCACCATCAACGCGAGCGCAACAATCAGCACTGGCCACATGACTGCGGCACCAAGAAACAACATTCCCACCGCAACACACACTTGACCTCCACGCAGTAATGCCATCGATCCAAACCTCTGTGTTAGCGGACCGATCAGCCCACCTTGCACTGCGGACATCAGCAATCCAACAGCAAGGAATACTCCGGCCGTTGACGCCTCGGTCAAGTTAAATCGTGAACCGCCAAACAACGAAAAGGTTGCCTCAAAACCCGCAAATGGAAGTGTTGAGAAAAAACCAATTGCGACCCACGAAGAAATGCTGCGATGTTTACGTTCGTGCGTTTTGACAGGAACGTGCTCTTGAACTGTTTTTGTTTCTGGCAACCGAATAATTGCTGCAACTGCATTGATTGAGGCAAGAACACCAGCAACATAAAAGGGAACGTGTGGCCCGCCGAGTGCAGCAAGACCGCCAAGAGCGGGCCCGACTACAAACCCAACTCCAAAGGCCATACCCAACATGCCAAGCATTCGTGCTCGTTGCTTAGGGGCACCAAGGTCGGCAATGGCACTTTGTGCCACCGACACGCTTGCTCCCGACGCACCATCGATGAGCCGACCCAAAAACAACACCCACAGAGCACCAGCTGCACCAGTGATAAAACTTCCGATCGCAGTACCAAAAAGTGAAATGACGATGACGGGTTTTCTGCCAACTCGATCTGACCATCGACCCAAAATTGGCGAAAACACCATTTGTGCCAATGAAAATGAGGCAAACAACAGTCCCACTTGAAAACCATTCGCTCCATACCGATCGGCGTAGCGTCCAAGAATTGGAGCAACGATTCCAAAGCCCACCATGTCAAGTGCAACGGTTGACCAGATAACCCAAAAGCCACGAGGCAACGGTTCGCGAACTGATTTTTCAGTATTCATGTTGAGTAGAGCCGAATCTAACTTCGACGCACTCGCGTGCCGTCTTTCGTGGTTTCCACCACGTAGCCAGCCGCTTGAAGTTCGTCACGAATTGCATCCGCTTGAACAAAATCTTTTGCTTTGCGTGCGGCATCTAATGCAATCGCGCGCTCAGCAATTGCTGCATCAATATCGTCTCCAGCGCGCAGTTTTAGACCAAGTGCATTGGTCATTTCGGCAACAGCGCTCGCAAGTGCTGCAGTAGTTGCGCTGTCGCCATTTTCAGCAGCGATGTTCGCACGTCGTACAGCATCAAAAATCAATGCCATGGCTGACGAGGTGTCCAAGTCGTTATCCATATAAATACGGAACTGAGAGATCACGGTTGCGTCTGGATCTGAAATTGGCAATGATGCATTTGCCATGCGATTCGCGAAACCATCTAGTCCTGCAAGCGAATTCACCGCGGCATCAATGTTGTCTTGACCAACTTTCACGGGTGAGCGGTAATGCGTTTGCAACAGCAACATGCGATACGCACGTGGGTCGTAATGCTGTACCAAGTCCACAAGATTGGTGACGTTGCCAAGGCTCTTTGACATCTTTTCGCCTTCGGTGTCAACAACAAAACCGTTGTGCATCCAATGCTGTGCGAAGGTTTTACCAAGTGCAACCGCTTGCGCACGTTCGTTTTCATGATGTGGAAAGCGCAAGTCTGCGCCTCCGCAATGCAAATCAAAACCTTCGCCCAGCAATTCCAAACTCATCACCACGCACTCACTGTGCCAACCCGGTCTGCCCGCACCCCACGGTGATGGCCAACTTGGTTCACCAGGCTTTGAAAACTTCCACAATGCAAAGTCTGCTGACTGACGCTTTTGCGCAGCACCGAGCACTTCACGATCGCCACCACCGCTCAACATGTCATCCAAACTTTGATGCGCAAGTAGGCCATAGTCAGGCACTGCCGAAATGTCGAGATACACACCGTCATCGGTGGCATAGGCAGCGTTGCGTGACACAAGGTCGTCAATCATGGCCACCATTTGTTCTACAAATTCGGTCGCGTGAGGAACATCGGTTGGTCGCAACACGCCAAGTTCACCCATTGCCTTAAACCAGATGTCCTCACACTTGTACGTGATCTCGGTCCAGTCACGATTCTCTCGATTTGCGCGGTCAATAATTTTGTCGTCAATGTCGGTTATATTGGACACCAGTCGAACCTGCACGCCAGACCATTCCAAATAGCGACGCAAAATGTC
>JALQWV010000028.1 GCA_023263465.1 Ilumatobacteraceae bacterium | reverse complement strand
AGAGGGTTACCCAGGAAAGCGCTACTACGGAGGCAACGCAGTTGTCGACGATATTGAAGCGATTGCGATTGATCGTGTGAAGAAATTGTTTGGTGCAGATCACGCGAACGTTCAACCGCACTCAGGTGCAAGCGCAAACATGGCCGTGTATCTCGGACTCATCAAACCTGGTGACACCGTTCTTGGACTTAGTCTTGACCACGGCGGTCACCTCACTCATGGTTCGCCAGTGAATGCCTCAGGAATTTTGTACAACTTTCAATCGTTCCGCGTTGGAGCAACAGATGAACGCTTGGACTTTGATCAAATCCGCGACCTTGCGATTAAACACAAACCAAAATTGATTGTTGCAGGCACTACTTCGTACCCGCGCAGACTTGAGCCTCAACCATTCCGTGCTATTGCCGATGAAGTTGGCGCGCTGATGATGTTTGACATCGCTCACATTGCTGGACTTGTTGCAGGTGGAGCACACCCGAACCCAGTGCCTTATGCAGACGTTGTCACGTTCACTACACACAAAACGCTGCGAGGTCCACGCGGCGGTTGCATTTTGACTACCGCTGCACATGCAGCAGCGATTGACAAAGCGGTATTTCCAGGAAGCCAGGGCGGACCTCTTGAACATGCGGTTGCGGCAAAGGCTGTTGCCTTTCATGAAGCCATGCAGCCAAGCTTCAAAGACTATGCGCAGCAAATTGTGAACAATGCTGCGGCTCTTGCAGAGGCCATGTCAAAACAGGGATTCCGACTGGTTTCCGGCGGTACTGACACGCACATGATGGTGGTGGACTTGCAGCCGTTTGATTCCGAGTTAACAGGTAAAGAGTCGCAACTCATTCTTGATGAAGCTGGAATCACGTTGAACAAGAACAATATTCCGAATGATCCGCGTAGCCCATTCGTCACCAGTGGTGTGCGAATTGGAACTCCATCAGTAACAACGCAAGGCATGAAAGAACCAGAGATGGCATTGATTGCTGAATACATCGCAACTACGTTGCGCAACCGTGCTAACCCAGCTGCTGTTGCTGAAGTTCGCGCCAAGGTTGCAGCCTTGTGCGCCAAGTTCCCTGTGTACCCGAAGCGTGCGTGATTGATCTCACTGGGTATTTGATCGTCGGCCTATGTGCGGCGGTGGTAACAGCAATTCTTACTCCGCTTGTTGAGCGCTATGCACGCAAGCGTCGTTGGATGGCTGAACCAGACGAGCGACGAGCACACCCTGTACCAACTCCAAACGTTGGTGGCTTGGCGTTTATGGGTGGACTCGTTGCCGCACTCCTGCTTGCGTGGCGGATGGACCGTTTTTCGCCGGTTATTTCTGGTAACTCTGAATTGATTGGTGTCGTACTCGCAGCAGGTTTGATTACCGCACTTGGCTTTGCAGACGACATACGTGATCTATCTGCACCGATGAAAGTGACTGGGGTAGTTGTGGTTGCATTGGTGTTGGTGTGGTTTGGTGTAACCATGTTTTATTTCCGTGTGCCATTCCTTGACGTCTTTGTGTTGTCCAACGACTGGATTCCGCTGTTCACCGTGTTGTGGTTATTAGGCATGACTCAGGCCATCAACTTGATTGATGGACTTGACGGACTCGCGACTGGAATCGTGGCGATTGCCGCAGCAACATTCTTTGTGTACAGCAAGCATCTTGCAGATCAAGGTTTGCTTGCTCAACCAAACATCGGCCCGCTCATTGCCATCATCACACTTGGAATTTGTTTGGGCTTCCTGCCGTATAACTTCAACCCTGCGCGAATTTTCATGGGAGATGTCGGCGCGCTCATGCTTGGCCTGTTGATGGCAGTTTCAACGAGTGTTGTTGGAGGTCGTGCAGACCCTCAGTTGCAAGGTGTGAGCGGGCAAACGTATTTCTTTATTGCGCCGCTGTTTATTCCGTTGCTCATTCTTGGCGTTCCGTTCTTCGACGTGTTGTTTGCCATTTTGAGACGCACGGTAAGCAGGCAAGGTTTTGCCACCGCCGACCGCGGGCACCTGCATCACCGGCTGATTGCACTTGGGCATGGACCGCGTCGAGCAGTCGTTATTTTGTGGGCATGGACTGCCTTGCTGTCTGCTATCGCCCTCTACCCAGCGCTCATCTCGAGTAAACCTAACTTTTGGCCTCTAATCGTCGCAGCCGTGCTGTTGGCGGGATTTACGGTGTTCCACCCCCGGTGGCGCCCCCACGCAGACGTCGAATAGCGCACAAACGCACGACCGGTTTGGTGGGCTTGGCGGCGTCAAACTAGTTTGTACTTGGTTTCACAAGCGGTTCAAGCCTGAGGGGCATTTTCTCTTTGAAGTTTCATCCTAAGAAATTGGTGCCTAAGAAGGCATTGGAGTCGGGCATGAGTGACACACTCGGCCGAGGACCCGAGATGGCCCTGAGCGTATTGGTGTTTACCGTTGTAGGTCTGGTCATCGACTCACAAGTGGGTACCTTGCCGATCATCACGATTGCGTTAGTGGTCTTTTCGGTGGTCGGAAACTTTATTCGCATGTATTACACCTACGACGGACGCATGAAAGTGCTCGAAGAACAGCGGTCGAGTGCATCGCTTGCTCACCAACAAGACAGGAGCCTCAGTGAAAACTGACGATCCTCAATACGTTTCAAT
>JALQWV010000146.1 GCA_023263465.1 Ilumatobacteraceae bacterium | reverse complement strand
CACCAAAACTCGTAATCGCCGCTTTGCTCATGATTGCAACTGGCTACCCAGGTGAAGTAGCAGATCATGGCAGTGGCGCACGTTGGACATGGTTCATCATTTCATTCCTCTTCATGTTGTACGTCCTGTACGAATTGTTTGCAGGATCAATCGGCAAAACTCTCAAGTCTCAGACGGGAGAAATTGGTAAGAAGCTCAACAACTTGCGTTATGTGCTCCTTGTAACGTGGGTTGTCTATCCAATTTTCTATCTACTTGGCGACGAAACAACATTCGTTGCAAAAATCTTCAGCCTCTCCGAGACAGATGCAGCAACGGTAATTCAAGTCGGCTACTCAATCTCTGACATCCTTGCAAAAGCAGGATACGGATTGATCATCCTTGGAATAGCAACCGCTCGTTCGGATGCAGAGGGATACCGCGCCGCTTAGTGCGAAGCGTTTACGAAAAAGCCCCGGCTTCGGCCGGGGCTTTTTTTATGTATCGGCTTACATTGCGCGCAATGCGCGGCGTAACAGGTCGAGTGCGCTAATCACACTGAGTTGGCGCATGGTGTCGCGATTGCCAGGCAACTGCAACATTGCTGATTGAGCAGTTCCATCTGGCAATGCCAAACCAACACATAGCGTTCCAGGCCTCATGCCCTCTTGATCAGCAGGACCAGCAACACCGGTAAGCGCCAATCCAACACTTGCGCTCAATACTCGTTGAGCACCTCTAGCCATTTCAATTGCTGCGGCTTCACTGACTACCGGACCTCTTGTAACGCCGAGAACCTCAAACTTCACTTCGCTGGCATACGACACCACACTTCCACGAAGCACATCGCTTGAGCCCGCAATGTTGGTGAGTCGACCAGATACCAGACCACCCGTTACTGATTCTGCGAGTCCAAGCGTCAGACCGCGTTCGCGCATCATCTGGAGTACTACCGACTCCATGGTGTCGGTATCTGTTCCAAACACAATGTCTCCTACGGCATGGCGCACAGTGGTTTCCCACTCGTCAAGCAATGAAGTTACTTCTGCATTGGTCGTTGCCTTAGCAGTAAGGCGTACCTTTATGCCCTCCCACCCACTTGCCAAAAACGCCAGTGTCGGATTACCTATCTTTTCGAGTTCGTCAATCACGTCGAACAACCGCTCGTTTAAGCCACTTTCACTTTCACCCCACGTGCGCAGAGTTCTGCTCGCGATGACTGAGGCAGAACCTGATCGCTTCAACAGGTCTGGCAGAATTCCGCGTTCAAACATCTCATACAACTCGTAAGGCACGCCTGGAACTGCGTAGATCACTTTGTCTCCGACTGGGCACACCAACCCTGGAGCCGTCCCTCTACGTTGCTCAATAATGCTGGCGCCTTTGGGCACCATTGCTTGACGCATGTTGATTTCGGGCATGCGACGATTACGCGAGGCAAACATTTCGGAAATCACCATTCCAACTTCATCGTTGAATTCCAGTTCAACCCCCATGATTTCGGCAATGGCCTCACGCGTTATGTCGTCGTGCGTTGGACCAAGTCCGCCGCAAATGATTACAGCGTCAGCATCGTCAAGAGTTGAACGAATAGCTTTCACCATGCGGCCTAAATTGTCGCCAACCTTTACTTGCAGGCATGAATCAATACCCGCAGCCGACAGTTGCTCGCCCAACCACGACGAGTTGGTATCGACAATTTGGCCGAGCAAGAGCTCGGTGCCGATAGCAACAACGTCGCAGCGCATTGCTTAGGCCTGCTTGCGAGCGTGCACAGCAACCGAGGCGTACTGCAAACCGCTATACAACGTGAGTGCTGTGGCAATGACGAGAGAACCCTTCGCCAAGTAGTTGTAGTCGGCCGCGCTCCAAGGCAAAACAGCAAAACCGACGGAAACCTGTTGTGCAAAAGTCTTGAACTTCGCTGCTTTACTAGCAGGAACACTGACACCTTTTGCGCCTGCAAATACTCGATAGAGACTGATGGCGATTTCACGCGTAGCAATGATGCCTACTAACCACACACTGAACATTCCACGATCAACTAAAACAAACATTGCACCAAGCACACATACTTTGTCAGCAAGCGGATCGAGGAATGCGCCGCTGCGAGTAACACCTTGCCTACGAGCCAAATTTCCATCAATCAAATCGCTTAAGCACAACACGAACCACAGACCCGTTGCGGCCCACGAACCCACGTTGTCGTCAGGAATGATGGCAAACATGAGCGGCGAAACCAAAAGCCTGCTGACTGTGATGGCGTTAGCCCAGGTGCGGATTGCGTTTGGGTCAGTAGCCATGGTTTCTATTCTTCTCCATCAAACGCATCAGAATCTGCACCTTCCGCAAGCAAATCTGGACCCATTGCTTCGGCAATGACCACATTGTAAAACTTGCCCACTTCAAGGTCTTGGCTTACATGCACCACGCCGTCAATGGATGGTGCCTCGCGGTGCGTGCGACCAATTCCTTGTTCGTCAACTAATACATTCACGGTCTCGCCAATGAGGTCGTCGCGACGCGAAGCGGTAATGGCATCCTGTATTTCACGAAGTTCGGCGATGCGCTCATTCATCAGCGACTGATCAACATGATCTGGCTGAGTCATGGCATGAGTTCCCTCTTCAGGGCTAAACGTAAAGAATCCACACCAATCCAATTGCGCTTCTTCAACGAATCGAAGCAACTGATCGTGGTCTTCTTCGGTTTCGCCCGGGTAACCAACAATGAAGTTGCTTCGAAATGCCGCCTGTGGGCTAAGCGCCCGAATGTCTGCAATTCGCTTCAGGAAGCGCTCGCCGTCACCCCACCGACGCATGCGACGCAAATGTGGCTTGCTCACATGTTGCAGCGAAAGGTCGAAATACGGAACGTTGGTTTCCAACATTGCGTGAATCAGTTCATCTGTGAGGTCGCTTGGGTACAGATACAACAGACGTGTGCGTGCAACTCGCTTGGCCACTGCCTGGACCAACGGAACAATCGAACCCGCACCAAGTTCGCTCGGGCGATCTTTGCCGTAACTGGCGAGATCCTGAGCAATCAACACAATTTCTTGCGCTTCTAACTCATCTACTTCGCGCAAAATCTGTTCAATGTCACGACTGCGCTGTGGTCCGCGAAACGAAGGAATTGCGCAGAAACCACAGTTGCGGTCGCAACCCTCGGCAATTTTTACGTATGCCCATGGCGCTGCCGACTTTGGTCGTGGCAAGTTCAACAAGTCAAACGATGGAATTGGTGCATTTGACACCGCAATTGGCTTTTTGCCGAACT
>JALQWV010000091.1 GCA_023263465.1 Ilumatobacteraceae bacterium | reverse complement strand
TGCGCGAGCCGCGCGAAGGTTTTCGAGCACCTTCTTCGCACGATCTTCAAGACCTGCTGGCGGCGGACCCATCGGTAAACGCGCTTCACCAACTTCAAGACCAAGCAGGTTCATCATGACTTTGCTTGGCAGCGGGTTCGGATTCTCGTCCCCAGTTTCATATGCAAAACTTTCAAGCAGCCGCGCGTTCACTCGTCGCGCACCTGCAGTGTCACCCTTTTCCCACAGATTGAACATCTCTTGATGATCTTGTGCGCACCAGTGTGTTGCAACACCAATTACACCCGTTGCACCTATGGACATGAATGGCAATGTGAGATTGTCGTCGCCGCTGTACAACTCAAATCCGGCAGGCGCTTGACTCATGAGCACTGCAGATTCTGCTGGACTTCCCGCAGCATCTTTAACGGCAACTACGTTCTTCACTTCCCGTGCGAGCTTGAGCAACAGTGCAGTTGATATCTTGCGCCCGGTGCGCACGGGAATGTCGTACAACACCACTGGCAAATCGGTGCTTTCACACACCGCGCGCATGTGCGCTTCAATGCCCGCCTGCGATGGACGGTTGTAATACGGAGTAACAGCCAAAATTCCGGATGCACCCAACTTGCTTGCTTCCTTCGTCATATGAATGGAATGCGCCGTGTCGTTGGTGCCCGTGCCCGCAATGACGGGAATGGTCACCGCTCCAATAACCGCTTCAAATAGTTCGAGGCGCTCCGTGTCGGTAAGCACAGGAGATTCACCAGTAGTTCCGGCAACAACGAGACCATCATTGCCATTGTCTTGTAGCCATTTGGCCAAGCGACGAGCGCCATCCACGTTCAACGAGCCGTCCTTGTGGAACGGCGTGACCATTGCTGTAACTACACGCCCAAACCTTGCCATTGAAAAAGACTAGTTGCCAGCAACCAGTTCGGACCCAAGTTCAAACTTGGTGAATTCTTCACCAGTGTCTTCGTGGTCCTCAAACTGAATCACGCCCATTTCTTCAAAGCGATGACGCAACCATTTGTCATTGCGGTCGAGCAGTCCAAGCTTCTTACAGTTCGGAACAATCTTGGCGAACAGCAACTGCTGGAAGAACGCACGCGTTGGGTCCTGCAATACCAATGGAACAACGTCGCGCGGACGAACACCCATGCGCTCCCACACTTCTTGTTGCAAGAATCGGTCACGCATTCGAATACTTGCTTCAAATGCGAACTCTTGGCGATCCTTAATTTCCGCATCCGACATACCGTCGTACACCTCTTTAAGGCTCAGTACTCCGAAAGCAACGTGACGCGCTTCGTCGCTCATGACGTAGCGAAGCAACTTCTTCAACAACGGTTCACCAGTGAGTTCGTGCATGTAGCCAAATGCAGCAAGAGCTAGCCCTTCCACCATGATTTGCATGCCGAGATACGTCATGTCCCAACGACTGTCCTGAATGATGTCATCGAGCAACAACCCCAAGTGCGCATTGACTGGGTACATGCCGCCAAGTTTTTCGTTCAAATACTTTGCAAACACTTCTACGTGACGAGCTTCGTCCATTACTTGAGTCGATGCATACAGCTTCGCGTCGTACCAAGGAACGGTTTCCACAATTTTTGCTGTGCAGATAAGTGCACCTTGTTCGCCGTGCAAAAACTGCGACAACATCCAACGACGTCCCTCAATACCAAACTCCAACCACTCTTTGTCGCCCCACTTGGCTAGCGGTGTGTCTGAGTAAAACGCTGGATCAATTCCTGCGCCGATTGCCGCCTGGTCTGCTGCAATGGTTCGCTCAATGTCAACTTCGGTTTCCCATGGAAGATCTATCTCACCGTTCCACTGACCGGTCTTTGCTTTTTCATACAGTTTGCGCAGTGGCGGACGCGCCAAGGTGTAGTCCCAAGTGAAAACGGTTTCACCACCACCCTGCACTGAGTGACTCTTGGCATTTGGATCTGTATTGCGAACACTGAGAATTGCTTCAATGTCGTTGATCTGGTCGCGGCCGATGATCTGTTCGTTGCTGTTATGCGTAACGGTCATAAGCCTCAGCGTATTACGCCATTTCACCTCAACTAGTGTTGGGGCGCTGGCCAGGGCACCCGCCCCCAGTCCCA
>JALQWV010000051.1 GCA_023263465.1 Ilumatobacteraceae bacterium | reverse complement strand
TTGCAGTGGGACAAAGACGATTGCGCTGCTGCTGGGTTGGTGAAGTTTGATCTGTTGGGCCTTGGCATGTTGTCGGCTTTGCATAACGCAGTCGACTTCATTGCGCGGTTTCGTGGTGTGCATGTAGACCTAGCCACCATTCCACAAGAAGATGAGGTGTACGCCATGTTGTGTCGCGCCGACACGGTAGGCGTGTTTCAAATTGAATCGCGCGCACAGATGGCCACGCTTCCGCGCCTGAAGCCACGCAGGTTTTACGACCTTGTGGTGGAGGTCGCACTCATTCGTCCGGGCCCCATTCAGGGTGGCTCGGTGCATCCCTACATTCGCCGCCGAAACGGACAAGAACCAATTACGTACTTGCATCCGTTGCTCGAAAACAGTTTGGGGAAAACACTTGGTGTACCGCTGTTTCAAGAGCAACTGATGCAAATGGCAATTGATATCGCGGGTTTCAGCCCTGGTGAAGCAGATCAGTTGCGCCAGGCCATGGGTTCAAAGCGGTCGAAATTACGAATGCAACAACTCAGTGATCGCTTTTATGCCGGAATGGCAGAGCGCGGAATTCGTGGCGATGTTGCCGACCAAATATTCACCAAGATGGCGGCATTTGCCAGCTATGGATTTCCCGAAAGTCACTCGGTGAGTTTTGCGTACTTGGTGTATGCATCGGCATGGATCAAACTGCATGAACCAGCAGCGTTTTATGCATCGCTACTGAATGCGCAACCAATGGGGTTTTGGTCGCCTCATTCATTGGTGCAGGATGCAAAGCGTCACGGGGTAGTGGTGAACTCTCCCGACATCAATGCGTCGTGCGCGGGCGCAACGCTTGAACACAATGCGAAGTCGACAGGTGGCTTGGCTTTGCGAATGGGAATCAATTCTGTGCGTGGCATGAGTGATGTTGTTGCGCAAGCCATTGCAGATAACAGGCCGTACACCAGCATGGAAGATGTGGTGCGTAAGGTTCCGCAATTGCATGTTGCGCAACTTGAAGCACTTGCTACTGCTGGTGTGTTCAACGAAAGTTTTGGTCAGCAGCGTCGCGATGCGTTGTGGAGCGCTGGTGCGGTTATTCAGTCGCGTCCAGGGACACTTGACGGAGTCACTACTGGTGTTGAGGCACCGTATTTACCTGGCATGCAACCGATGGAAGAAGCCATTGCCGACCTGTGGGCTACAGGTGTTTCAACAAGTGGCCACCCCACTGAGTTCTTGCGCATTGAACTTGAACGCATGGGTGTTGCCACTGCAATACAGCTTCCACAACGTGGTGCTCAAGGCGATGAAAAAGTATTGGTTGCCGGAACGGTGACGCATCGTCAGCGGCCAATGACCGCGCAAGGCATCACGTTCATCAACTTGGAAGATGAAACAGGGCATATCAACGTGGTGTGCTCGGTTGGGTGTTGGGCTCGTTATCGCAAAGTTGCGCGAGGTGCTGGTGCGTTACTTGTTCGTGGCAGATTAGAAGTTGGCGATGGTGGTGTGATCAATGTTGTTGCCGAACATATTGCACCACTGCATGTTGCTGCGAAAGTGGCAGCACGTAACTTTCGTTAATTCACCTGATGAATCTCAAAGGGAATATCAGGGGGACCGTTTTCAAGAATTTCCCAAACGAGAGAATGAATATCACGGGGTGCAAACTTGTCGCTACCGGTGTAACTGGCAATTTCATCAATCGACCACCAGCGATGCTCATGCAGGTTCTCTGCTCGTAACTGTTGATCTGTTAACAACGGATTAACAGTAAACCGTTGTGAATGAATGAGAAATACTGATTCGCGTTGACCATGCCACTGCACACCATCGGTGTCCACCAAATTGAATTCGTGTAAGCGATTCCAAACATGCGGACCGATGATGGGCTCTGCAAGACCAGTCTCTTCGCGCAACTCTCTGCGCAGGGCGTCTTTGACGTCTTCGTCCGTATCTATTCCGCCGCCCGGCAGCACCCAAAATGCTCCTTCAGGGAAGACGAGGCGCACCAACAACACGTATCCAGCGTCATCAATGATTAAGCCGCGCACCGCGAGGCGGAAGTTCACCGTCATTCGCTGGGAGTCTCGTTCAACCCATCGTTAAACATGCGGTATGTCTCGTATATGTCTTTGCACTTATCGCACAACGGCAACTGCTTCGGGTCGCGCGAAGGTACCCACACGTGGCCACACAGAGCCTCAAGTGGCGTTCCGTATATGCGGGCCTCAAGCACTTTGGATGCAGCATCTTCGCCGGGCTCAGTTTTCACGATGTGAGCCATGCTCGGTTCGCCGGTTTCAAGCACTTCCTCGGTAATGGGCTTAGTGGTTGCAGGCCTGGTCTGAAGAGGCATGGGTGTACTCACAGTTCATACACTAGAGCCATGCCTACCTATGAGTTCCGTTGCAAGAGTTGTGACTCAGTGTTTGAAGAGCGCCGGTCAATGTCGGAAGCCGACATGCCTGCAACATGCCCAGAAGGTCACGGCAATGCTGTTCGGTTGCTCAGTGTGTTTGCGTCAGTTGGTGGCGCATCTGCACCACAAAAAGCAGCACCACGCCCAGCCGGCGGCTGCGGCTCGGGCTGTGGTTGCCACTGACTTCAATTAATTTTGCACAAGCCTGACTGCGCCTTTGCTGACCACGATCCATTCGCGCATGGTGATGCCAGCATTTGAAAATTGTTGGCGCATGAAGATCAACTGAGCTTGATCATCTGCCTTCCATAATTCGCTTGGGCGAACACTTACGATCA
>JALQWV010000002.1 GCA_023263465.1 Ilumatobacteraceae bacterium | reverse complement strand
CCCTGTGGAATGTGTCTTGGAAAGTGTAGATAATCGGGGACCCTCGGGGTGAAATGGTCGTGTTTTCCCCATATATAGGTCAATGTCACAGGGCAGGGGTTCACGGCCATTGGGGCAGCAGAACTAGCGTGATGTCGATCCTTATGGCAACAACTACTCCAACACTGGGTTCCAAGCGGCAGCCGGCAACGGCAACCGCAATGGGTGCTCGACGCAAACGACCGTTTCTCCTCGATCTGTACTCAACAGCCGTTGGCAAAAAGTACGTCATGGCAATCAGTGGTATCGCCATGATGGGCTTCGTTCTGTTCCACATGATCGGAAACCTAAAGATGTACCAGGGCGCGGAAGCGCTCAACCATTACGCAGAATTCCTCAAAGAACTGTTGTACCCGATTGCACCAAAGGGCGTGGTGTTGTGGATTCTTCGTGGCGGACTCGTCACCATGTTGCTCTTGCACTTGCATGCAGCATGGTCGCTCACTCGATTGAATCGGTTTGCACGTGCAGTGAAATACCAGGGCCCTCGCGATTATCAAGTAGCAAAGTTTGCTAGTCGCACCATGCGCTGGACCGGCATCATCGTTCTGGCCTACTTGGTCTGGCATTTGCTCGACTTCACGTTTGGAACGGTTAACTCAGTCGGCACTGACGGCACGTTTGTTCGCGGTGAGGTCTACGAAAATGTGGTGCGCAGTTTGGATCGACCAATCGTTTCGGCGTTCTACATTCTCGCCAATATTTTGCTCGGCATCCATCTGTTTCACGGAGCGTGGAGTATCTTCCAGTCGCTTGGCTGGAACAACCCACGTTTCAATACTTGGCGTCGTGGTTTTGCAACAGGATTTGCAACCATCGTTGTTGTGGGCAATGTGTCATTCCCAATTGCGGTTATCGCAGGAATTGTGAAGTAGGACTTATGAACACGTTTAACTCCAAAATCCCAGCTGGTGCGTTGCATGAGAAGTGGGACAACTATAAAGCGAATGCAAAACTGGTCAACCCCAATAACAAGCGTAAGTTCAAAATCATTGTTGTTGGAACAGGCCTGGCAGGAGCGTCTGCTGCTGCAACACTTGCCGAACTTGGTTATCAAGTTGATGCCTTCACATTTCACGACTCGCCCCGTCGTGCGCACTCCATTGCAGCACAAGGTGGAATCAACGCCGCGAAGAACTATCAGGGTGACGGCGACAGCATAAATCGATTGTTCCAAGACACCATCAAAGGTGGAGACTTCCGCTCGCGTGAAGCGAACGTCCATCGTTTGGCGCAGGTGTCAGTTGACATCATTGACCAAATGGTTGCTCAAGGTGTTCCATTTGCCCGTGAATATGGTGGATTGCTCGACAATCGCAGTTTTGGCGGTGCACAAGTTAGCCGTACGTTCTACGCGCGTGGTCAAACAGGCCAGCAATTGCTTATTGGCGCGTATCAGCAAATGGCACGTCAAGTTGGACTTGGTGGCATTCGTTTGTTCAATCGCACCGAACTCATTGACACCGTCACCATTGACGGTAGATGTGCCGGCATTGTCGTTCGCGACCTGCTCACCGGTGAAATTCAATCGCACGCTGCGCACGCAGTGGTGTTGGCAACCGGCGGATATGGCAACGTGTTCTTCCTGTCAACTAATGCCATGAACTGCAACGTGACGGCCGCATGGCGTGCACACCGACGTGGCGCTTTGTTTGCAAACCCGTGCTACACACAAATTCACCCAACGTGTATTCCACAGGCCGACGAAACCCAGTCCAAACTCACGCTCATGAGTGAGTCGCTGCGTAATGACGGACGAGTGTGGGTGCCAAAGCGCGCAGATGACAATCGTCCCGCAGATCAAATTCCAGAAGACGAACGCGATTACTTCCTTGAGCGCTTGTATCCGTCGTATGGCAACTTGGCTCCGCGCGACATTTCATCACGTGCGGCAAAGCGACTTGTCGATAAGGGTCAAGGCATTGGGCCTCTGAAGAATGGTGTAAACCTCGATTTCTCGGCAGCAATTGAGCGTCTTGGTCGCGAAGTCGTTGAAGAGCGTTACGGCAACTTGTTCCAAATGTATGAACGCATTGCTGGCGAAGACCCATATAAGACTCCAATGCGTATTTACCCAGCCACGCACTACACCATGGGTGGATTGTGGGTGGACTACGAGTTGATGACCACCATCCCTGGTTTGTATGCGGCAGGAGAAGCCAACTTCTCCGATCACGGCGCAAACCGTCTTGGTGCTTCAGCGTTGATGCAAGGTTTGGCTGACGGATATTTCGTGTTGCCGTACACCATTAGCAACCAACTTTCAACGCTGTTGGGTAAGTCAATTCCAGGCACTGATCATCCTGCATTTAAGCAAGCAGAGGCAGAAGCTAGTGCTCGCTACAACGGGTACCTTGCGGTAAAGGGCAAGCGTTCACCAGATTGGTTCCATCGCGAACTGGGCAAGATCATTTGGAATGAATGCGGTATGGAACGCACGCGTGAGGGCTTGCAAAAAGCACTCACCGATTTGCCTGCGCTGTACGAAGAATTTAAGACCGACTTGCGTGTAACAGGAACTGGCGACAGCACAAATCAGACCCTCGAAAAGGCTGGTCGCGTTGACGATTTCTTCCAATTGGGAATGGCAATGTGCCAAGACGCCTTAACCCGTGAGGAAAGTTGTGGCGCGCACTTCCGTTCCGAATATCAAACAGATGAAGGCGAAGCTCAACGTAATGACGAGGAGTTTTGCCATGTTGCGGCGTGGGAGTGGACGGGCGATGCGATGAAGCCGCAGCGTCACACGGAAGATCTGGTATTTGAATCAATCCATCTTGCAACAAGGAGTTATAAGTGAGCCATCTAAAGAATCTCACGCTAAAAGTTTGGCGCCAGGCTGGCCCATCCGACAAGGGACATTTCGAGAACTACACCATTGACGAAATCAGTGACGAGGCATCGTTCCTTGAAATGCTTGACGTATTGAACGAAGGATTGATTAACGAG
Source organism: Ilumatobacteraceae bacterium (assembly GCA_023263465.1). Classification (GTDB taxonomy): domain Bacteria; phylum Actinomycetota; class Acidimicrobiia; order Acidimicrobiales; family Ilumatobacteraceae; genus UBA3006. The sequence continues at coordinate 797 of JALQWV010000002.1, read as the reverse complement.
AACAAAGAAGCTGTGGTGTTTGATCACGATTGTCGCGAAGGAATCTGTGGCACGTGTTCGCTCATGATTAATGGTGTTGCCCATGGCCCGCAAAAGGCAACAACAACTTGCCAGTTGCATATGCGCACATTCAAGAGTGGTGACACCATTGTGATTGAGCCGTGGAGAGCAACGGCATTCCCAATTATCAAAGACCTCATGGTTGATCGCAGCGCGTTTGATCGCATTATTGAGTCGGGTGGTTTTATCACTGCAGCAACCGGAGGTGCTCCAGATGCAAACCTGATTCCCATTCCAAAGCCAGTTGCTGATGCTGCAATGGACTCGGCGGCTTGCATTGGGTGTGGTGCTTGTGTTGCGGCATGTCCTAACGGTGCCGCGAGTTTGTTTACTGCAGCGAAGATTTCTCACCTGAACTTTTTGCCACAGGGTCAGTCCGAGCGCTTTAAGCGCACCGAAGCAATGGTGGAAACGATGGATGAATACTTCGGGTCGTGCACGAACCATGGCGAATGCTCGGCAGCTTGCCCTAAGGAAATTTCAATTGATGTCATTGCGCTGATGAATAAGGATTACCGCGCGTCAAAGTTTAAGAATCGCAAAGAACTCAGTCGCTAGCCTGCGGCAAATGTAAACATGCTGAGCCAGCTTGCATCGTGGGTTGAAACCGTCGTTGAAAAGATTGGCTATTTAGGTGTTGGGCTTCTCGTTGGGCTTGAAAACATCATTCCAGTAATTCCCTCTGAAATAGTTCAGCCGTACGCTGGATTTGTCGCTCAAAAAGATGGATTCGGCGC
>JALQWV010000165.1 GCA_023263465.1 Ilumatobacteraceae bacterium | reverse complement strand
ACCCAATTCCATTTTCCAGCCTTGCGGCATGAACACACCAAACGTGATGTTTTGTTTACTCATAGTGGAAGATCTCCTGTTGCTTTCTTCGTTGTTCCAAAATCTTTGTAGGCCGAAATGGTGCGCTGTGCGATGCGCATTTGATGGATTTCATCGGCACCGTCCGCAAATCGACTCCATCGTGCTTGTTGCAGCATTCCCGCAAGAGGCGTATCGGTGCTATAGCCAAGAGCGCCATGCACCTGTATTGCTCGGTCAATGATTCTCCACAGGCTATTTGCCACGAAGTGCTTGGTCATACTTACTTCACTGGTGAAATCCATTCCGTGTTCAATCTTGTATGCGGCATGCAGGATCATGAGTTTGCCTTGATACATCTCCATTGCAGAATCGGCGATGAGCCACTGAATACCTTGTTTCTCTGCGAGAAGAGAACCATGTGAGTAGCGCTCTAATGCACGAGCCACCATCATGTCGAGTGCCGTTTCTGCTTGCGCGATCCATCGCATGCAGTGAGCAAGACGAGCCGGTCCCAGACGGTACTGTCCGAGCAAGTGTCCTTGTCCTCGACCGCCAAGCATATTTGTATTAGGCACGCGGAGGTCTTTAATTTCGATTTCGCAATGGTTGTGACCTCCAGACATCGTCTCAACATCACGCACAATGTTCCATCCGTCGCTCGGGATGTCCACAATGAAGCACGAGTTGGCAGCTTGCGGAAGATCTGGATCTTCTTCCGTACGCGCAACAAGTAAAGCAAACTGCGCGCCACGCGCTCCAGAGATGAACCACTTGTGGCCATTGATCACCCATTCATCGCCGTCTTGATATGCAAACGTTTTAATGAGTGTGGGATCACTACCGGCTACCTCAGGCTCGGTCATGGCAAAGCACGAACGCATACGACCTTCGCACAAGGGACGAAGATATTTCTCCTTTTGCTCCGGCGTACCCCAATGCAACAATGTGTGTTGGTTGCCTTCATCGGGAGCCTGCGCATTCAACACGTATGGCCCAATACTCACCTTTGCTGCTTCAGCCGATACTGCTGCCATGGCTGTTGGCCCGAGCCCCATACCACCCCATTCCGCAGGCATATGCGGGAGCCACAATCTCCATTCTTCGCGCGCCAATTTTCGTAATTCAATGATGGCCTTCACAACCTGTGAGCGGTCGTCTTGATCTATGGCGTCCCATTGTGGGCGAACTTGTTCGTCCATGAATGCACGCACCTTGAGGCGCACCGCTTCAATCTCTGGTGTAAACGTAAAGTCAATCATCGGTCCCCAAACCTTTCCCTCCCCACAAAGTGGTGAGGTCAATCATCAAGTATTGCCGAGAGTGTCGTAACCTGACGAGGTGAGCAATTCGGACAAAGTGTCTTGGGACACACAGGAACTTCCGCAAGGTGACGCCAAGGCCAAAGTCGTTCAGAACATGTTTGATGCCATAGCCCCGCGCTATGACCTGGTCAACCGCATTATGACTTTTCGTCTAGATACGCGCTGGCGCAAAATCGCAGTACGCAGGCTGGCCCTATCACAAGGCGCTCACGTGCTTGATCTAGCAAGTGGCACCGGCGATTTGTGTGTAGATCTTCGCAAGGCCGGCCTCCTGCCCTTATCTTTCGACATGTCGTTCGGCATGCTTGCCGCTGACCACAGTAAAGCGCCACGAGTGCAAGCAGACATTCTTCACTTGCCCATTGCCAACCAATCCGTAGATGGAGTGACGTGCGGCTTCGCGCTTCGCAATCTCGTTGATCTGAACGTGTTCTTTCACGAAATTGCGCGTGTCACGAAATCTGGTGGTCGAATTGCCCTGCTCGACGTGAGCACGCCAACCAATCCGTTCATCCGGTGGGGAAACAGCGTGTATTTCGGGAAAGTGGTTCCACGTATCGGCGGACTGCTTTCCAATCGCGCTGCATACAACTACCTGCCGAAAAGCGTTGCCTACTTGCCAACACCTGAACAACTGGTGGCCATGTTGCAGAATGCTGGTTTTGAGCATGTGCGTCACGAGCAGCTCTCCGGTGGCCTCACGCAGCTCTTGCACGCAACCAAAAAGTAGCGAGTCCCATGAAAGCAACGTCATTTCCGTTGTCACACATCACCGATCGCGAGATCGATCTAAATGATTTCGCGGGAGCACATGGCTTTCTTTTTGTTCGGGAGGGTGTTGGCTTCGCGGCGGTTGGAGTAAGCGCTCGCTTGAATTCCCAACAGGCACGGGACGTGTTGAGCAACATTGAACACTCATCAACAGAGCTTCCCATTGGAGTAGGCCCCATCATTTTTGGCTCTATTCCCTTTGATTCATCCCGAGACGCTGATTTCATTCTCCCATCAGTAACGCTGTGTAAGACCCGAGAGGGCGAAACCTGGGTAACGGTGATCGATGACGCTGCATTTCCAAACCAAACCGACCTTGCGCCGACTCCGGGAAACCCACAATTCAAGGTTCGAGATGGTGTTGCAGTATCTGTGTACCTCAAAGCAGTTGAGGCTGCCAGAGATGCAGTTCGTCGTGGGCAACTCACCAAAGCGGTCATCGCACGGGATGTGTTTGTCAGTTCCGATACACCAGTTGATATTCACGGACTACTCATTCGACTCAGATCGACATTCGCCACGAGCTATCGATATTCATTTGACGGCTTTGTAGGGGCTTCACCGGAACTTCTCGTTGCAATTCATGGCGACGAAATCAGGAGCCATCCTCTTGCCGGTACGACGCCGAGAACTGGTGATCCGCAGAAAGATGCAACACTGGCCAAGCAGCTACTTGCTAGCCCGAAAAATCAAATTGAGCACCGCGTAGTGATTGACATGGTTCATGACACTCTGCTTCCCCACTGCTCATACTTGGATTGGGAAGAGGAACCGTCCGTTGTTCAAGTTGCAAATGTTCAACACCTCGGAACATTGTTGATCGGCAAACTTTCCGAGCCCCGTGTCCATGTGCTCGATGCAGCGCTCGCCTTATCACCGACTCCCGCACTTGGAGGATTCCCACGGGAACAAGCGCTACAGCTCATAGCCCAACATGAGGGTATGGATCGCGATAAATATGGCGGTGCGATCGGCTGGTTTGATCAGCGTGGGAATGGGGTGTTTGCTGTTGCGATTCGTTGCGCTCAGTTCAATGATGCGCGAACACAAGCACGACTGTTTGCAGGGGGCGGCATCGTTGCAGATAGCGATCCGGAAGAAGAATTATCTGAAACTCAGGCCAAGCTTCAAGCGATGCTTGCTGCCATCATGCAACCGTAAGCCACTACTCCGATAACGCCTCGGCGACCGCAGCGTAGAGGTCGGCATGGTGATCGACGTTGAGTTTACGATCGGTACGTACGCCAATGATGGAAGTTCCGGCGTTGCCAAGTTCACGACGAAGCTCGTCAATCGACGTTGCCCATGCAAACGGAATGCCGTGGGACTTTGCTAGCGAGGCAAAATCGACGCTATGGGGTGTGCCAAATAGTTGTTCAAACTGCGCACCGTCCAACGATTCCGCCTGTGGAAGGAAGGAGAAGATTCCGCCACCTTCATTATCAACAACGACGACCTTTAGCTGAACATCACGGTGATTCAAGTTAAGCAACCCATTACTGTCGTGCAACATCGCGATGTCACCGATCAGCAGCACTGTTGGCGCTCTTGACGACAGCGCAACACCAATTGCCGTCGACACAACGCCGTCAATTCCATTAACTCCACGATTACTAAACACACGAACGCCGTCTCGAGCAGGAGCAAACCACTCCAAATCGCGCACTGGCATGGATGATGACACCACTAAATTCGACCCTGGCTTCAACGATTCACTTACCGTTACTGCACAAAGCGGTTCAGTCAATTGGTTTGATACTGCGAACCGCTCATCAAGTGCCGTTCGAGCGTTGCGCTCACAGCGCTTCCAGTTTTGTATCCAATCCGTTTCTGGTTGCACCTGTACACCGCGCGACATTTCCATGAAGAGTTCATTGAGTGACCCAACAATATGAGTGGTCACTGTCTTGTCAGGGTCAATAAGAGACGGTTGCTGAGTGACAGCAATCTGTTCTGCGCCGCATCGTGCTAGCCATTGATTTACGACTTTGCTTACTGGCGGGTCTCCGATGCGTATGACCACAGTTGGTGTCAGAGACTCAGAAGTTGACTGGTGTCTCATCATGACATCTGCACACGTCACAACAGTTGCACCATGACTATTTTCAGGTGAAACTCGACAATTACTTCGCGGGTCTGCAAGTACTGGCCACTTCAACTTCGCCGCTACATCAAGAATGAACCGCGGATGATCAATTCCATTTCCTGCAATGATCAGCCCACGCTCTGCACGAAGTGCGAGAGATAACTTCTTGCGTTCTGATGCCGTTGCTACATCGGCACCCAAACGAACTGGTGAGTGAGCATCTGCCGCAGGGAGAGCCTGGACCACGCCGACGAGTGGTTCACGAAAGGGAAGATTCACATGACATGGGCCACGATTCACTCCAACCGTTGCCGAAAATGTATCTCGTGCGACTGTTCTCCATTTTGCAGACTTTGCATCATCGGCAATGCCTACGTCAATAAACTTACGGACAAAGTTTCCATATAAGTTTGTTTGATTAATGGTTTGTGGCGCACCAACGCCCTGCAGTTCGGGTGGACGATCTGCAGTGCACACCAGCATTGGCACATGCGCATAATTTGCCTCAATGACGGCTGCAAAAAAATGAGCCGCGGCGGTTCCGGATGTGCAGAGCAGGACGGCTGGAATCCCCGATTGCAAACCAATACCCAGTGCAGCGAAAGATGCAGAACGCTCATCGTGAAACACATGGAGCGCGATTTTTGGATTACTGGCTAGAGCGATAGCCATTGGGGTGCTCCGAGACCCTGGAGAGACCACGGCATGGGCAACGCCGAGCCTCACCCACTCGTCCACGATCGTTGCACAAAATGTCGCAGTGGTTGCAGGAGATGAAGCCATCCCCTCTATCGTGGCATCTATGCGCATAGAAATCTTCTCCGACGTCATATGTCCATGGTGTTTTATTGGAAAACGGCGTTTTGAGACTGCTATTTCACGATTGCGCGACCGTGGAATCAATGTTCAGGTGGATTACTCGTTCCGACCGTTCCAACTGGACCCAACCGCTCCAACCGATTCGCCAACTCCGGCCAAGGACGCCTACGCCAAGAAATTTGGTGGCCCAGAGCGTGCTGCCGAGATTCTTCATCATGTCACGTCAATTGCCGCGCAAGACAACATTACGTTCAACATGGACATTGCCGTGAGAGTAAACACGTTTCATGCGCATCGCCTGTTGAGTTATGCGTTGAGACAACATGGTGCTGCAGTACAGATTCCTCTCAAGGAGCGAATCATGGATGCTTACTTCACCAATGGCAAGAACGTTGCCAACCTTGATGTGCTCGTGGACTGCGCGGCCTCTGTTGGTATTGACCGCACCGAAGCAAACACATTTTTGTCAAGTAATGAGCTGGTTGACGAAGTTCGAGCCGAAATTGCAGAGGCCTCCGAATACGGAGTAACCGCGGTTCCAACATTCATCATCAATGGTCAATGGTCCGTGCCTGGTGCACAAGATGTCGAGATGTTTGAACGCATAATCGAAAGGATTCTTGAAAAAGCATGAGCTTGCATCACTCCACGAGTGGAGACGGAACTCGTGAGTTCTGTTTCGTCCATGGATTTACGCAAACCGGTAATTCCTGGACAATTGCGGCTCAAGCAATCGGAGATTCGACTAACACCTTTGTAGACGCTCCAGATCATGGTGCATCACAAGGCGTATCGCTTTCCCTCCAGGAAACTGGAGACGAACTGGCCGACATTGCATTTGGCAAGGTCCTGGTGGGCTACAGCATGGGAGCCCGCATGGCTCTACACGCAGCAATCCAACATCCGTATGCAATGACCGGCTTGGTACTGGTGAGTGGCACAGCCGGAATTGAGGACGATTCCGAACGAGCAGCGAGAATCCAGGCAGACGAAGCACTTGCTTCGCGCATCGAAAAAATCGGTACCTCTGCATTTATTCACGAGTGGATTCGACAGCCTTTGTTTGCAAAATCGACGATCAGCGAGGATGAGATTCGGGACCGCTGCCGTAATACGCCAGCATCACTTGCTTCAAGCTTGCGCAAGTGCGGAACCGGCCAGCAAGAGTCCTTATGGTCTCAACTTGAGGAAATCAGAATTCCTGTGCTGTTGATCTGCGGAAATCGAGATGAAAAATTTTTGGAAATCGCGAAACGAATGCATCAATTAATTCCAGATTCAGCGTTGAGAATTCTTGACAAGGCTGGACACAATGCTCACCTCGATCAGCCCGAGGCGTTCGCTCAAGCCGTTAACTTGTGGCTACAGAGCTAAACCAACTGCCAGTAGCAGACCAATAGCTAATTGTGCCTTGCCAGTTGACCCAAGTACCGGAATCAAGTCCCTACCGCGAGCTCCCGTCCTCACTGCTTTCAATGCTGGAAACGCTGTAACCAGTCCAATCAGCGAAATGAGTACCGAGCGATCTCGCACACCAAGGAGCAGAATCAACAACGCAACATACAGGAACATGGCGTAGTAGAGCCTTCTCGTCATTGCATCACCCATGCGCACCGCAAGAGTCAATTTATTTGCCGAGGTGTCTCCAGGGATGTCGCGCAGGTTATTCACGACAAGTAGCGCACAAGCAAGTAACCCGACAATGCACGAAGCAAGCACGGTTTCATAGTCAATAGTCTGCGTAATGGAATACACCGAGCCACAGGTGGCCACTAATCCAAAAAAGACGAACACGAATACTTCACCGAACCCTAGATAGCCATAGGGCTTTGGTCCTCCCGTGTACAACCAGCCAGCCGCGATGCACAAAACACCGACTGGAATGAGCAACATCGTTGTCGCAAGCGCAATCAACAAACCACAAACGGCAGCAACTCCAAATGCTATGAAAGCAGCAGTCTTAACACGTTTAGCGGGAACTAAACCGGAGCCAACAAGCCTAAGCGGTCCAACTCTTTTTGCATCGGTTCCCTTAATGCCATCTGAGTAATCATTTGCATAATTCACTCCCACTTGTAGTGACACGCTGACAACAAGTGCAAAGAGTCCACACCACCACAACTTCGTTGTCTGCACATCCTGAGAAAGCGCTCGACCAAAGGCGACAAAAACCGGCACAAAGGCAGCGGGTAAGGTTCGCGGTCGAGCTCCCAAAATCCACAGTTGAAGACCACTTGGTTGTTTTTCCATGGTTCAAGTGTCGCACTTTTGAACGCCTACGCTGATGACCGTGAATCGCCTCGTTGCGTTAGATATGCCAGCAAGCGTTGAATTCGCCAATCATGTGCGAAGTGCTTGGGATTCAGGTGATGCAGTGTTTCCGGTCGACCAGCGACTGCCGCCACGTGCAAAGGAATCCCTTATCAGACAGTTCAAACCGTCTGTAGTGATTGATTCAGCAGGCCAATCTGACCTTCCGAATTCTGAGCCAATAGAGCACAACGACGCACTGGTTATTGCCACGAGTGGATCAACTGGTGCACCAAAAGGCGTGGTGCACACCCACGAATCTATTCGCGCACTGCTCCACATGTCCCAATCGCGTTTGAGCACCGATTCGTCAACACATTGGTTGTTGTGCCTTCCCGTTTCTCATGTTGCAGGATTCAGCATTCTGGCCAGGTCAATTCTCTTCGGCAACCCAATCTCAATCCTCAACAAGTTTGATGCTCAAGAAGTGAAGAATGCCGCGCGTGCCGGAGCGACACACGTTTCTTTAGTCCCCACCACAATGCAACGAGTCGACACAACAATTTTCACAACGATTTTGCTTGGTGGAGCAGCAGCACCACCGGAACTTCCACACAATGTTGTGACGACATACGGCATGACGGAAACATTTGGTGGTATTGCATACAACGGCACGCCACTCGACGGAGTCAACGTGCGAACGATGAACGACAGCATTCAACTGAAATCTCCCTCCCTCTTTCGCTCTTACCGCGGTCACGATGTGAAGCGTCTCACGGGAGAGTGGTTTGAGACCGGAGACAACGGCACTTTTGAAAACAATCTCCTACGCGTATACGGCCGCAACGACGACGTGATTATTACCGGAGGCGAAAATGTGTGGCCAATTGCAGTCGAGAATGCTGTGGCTACCTTTCCCGGTGTGCAACAAGTTGTTGTTCGCGGAGTGGATGACGATCAATGGGGACAACGAGTTACAGCATGGATCGTTACTTCGGGCGGAATTCCACCGACACTTGAAAACATCCGCGAGCATGTGAAGCGCCAATTACCATCGTTCTGCGCGCCGACTGAGTTGCGAGTAGTGGAGGAAATCCCGATGACATCACTTGGCAAAGTGGACATTCAAGAATTATGGAAACTGAAATAGCAAACATCGATCAACGTCTACCGAGCAACTATTGGCGGCAGTTCGTCGCCACTGGAGTCTCTAATGTGGGAGATGGCATGGTGCATGCCGCAGCTCCCCTTCTCACCCTTTCACTCACTAATGATGAACGGCTCATTGCCGGAGTCAGTTTTTGCGCGATGATTCCGTGGCTTGTCTTGTCACTTCCAGCAGGTGTGTACGTCGACCGATTCGATCGCAGGAAACTGATGATCGCAGCAAATGTCATTCGCGCTCTCCTCTTTGGACTGATTGCGTTTTCAGCAGCGACTGAAACACTTTCCATTTGGACTTTCATGGCGATCCTTATTGGCGTAGGTTGTTGTGAAGTCATTTTCGACATGTCAGCACAGGCATTTCTGCCCCAAATCGTCCCCAACCACTTGCTCGAAAAGGCAAACGGCAGACTTTCCAGCCTGGAACTCATCACGAATACCTTCATCGGACTTCCACTTGGAGCGTGGGCATTCGTGATTGCTGTCGGCGTCCCCTTTGGAGTTGATGCCGCTTCGTTCGCCCTCGCTGCTCTGCTCGTAGCGAGTATTCGCATACCCTCGGCCACGACTGCTGATGCACGAGGCGAAGAACTCCGCAACAGCTTCAAGGCCGATCTCGCTGAGGGGCTGAACTGGCTGTGGAGAAACAAACTCATCCGCACATTGGCCATCATGCTCGGCATCACCAACATGACCACCATGTTCGGCGATGCGATTTTTGTCAAATATGCAGCTATTGAACTCGGAGTTACCGGTCGCGCCTATGGATTTCTCCTCGCGCTTACTGCTGTGGGTTCGATCCTGGGTGGATTGCTTGGAGACAGAATTGCGAAGCGTTTAGGCGTTGCGCAATCCATCGTCTATTCCTATTTCGTATTTGGATTTGTTGGGGTGATTTACTTCTTCATGCCGTATGTTTGGGCAGTCGCTATCGCCGCTTCGTTTATGGGACTTGCGGGAACTACTTGGAATGTCGTGACGGTGTCGTTGCGTCAGCGAGTGATCCCCACCGAACTATTTGGACGCGTGAATAGCGTCTATCGATTTATCGGCACAGGTTCAATTGGTATCGGTGCCCTCATCGGAGGTCAAATTGCGTATTCGACCAATTTGCGTATGCCGTTTCTTGTTGCGGCGATTCTCGGAATAAGCGCATTGATCATTGGTGGACCAGTTCTATTTCGTGAACTGCGTATTCACATTGCTCCAGAAGCCACTCCCGCTCCACCATCGATGACATAGGTTTCACCTGTAATCCAACTGGCTGCATCTGAAGCGAGAAAGGTGGCGAGATTTGCGATATCTTGCGGTTCACCCAATCGCTTACGCGGAAGACGCCGTGCGAGAGAATCGCCATAATTATCCACAAGCATCTGAGCGAAATCAGTTTTCACTAAGCCTGGTGCAATACCCACCACGCGCGTCAGCCCTAGCTCGCCCGCCAACTGCCTCGTGAGGTGAATGAGAGCCGCCTTAGTTAGGTTGTACACACCGAGGCTTCCCTCGGCGCGAAGTCCGCCCACAGAGGCGATGTTGATGATGACCCCCGGATTGTCCTTCATGTGTTGTGACCACACCTGCGAGCACCAAAATAGTGGTCCCCGCAAATTGACCTGAAATGTTTTGTCGAATTGCGATTCACTCACATCTAGCGTCGGTCCGGCGTATGGATTCGTCGCCGCATTGTTCACGAAAACATCAATTTTTCCGAATTTCTCAAGCGTGGCACTTACGCACTTCTGCGCAAACTCGGTATCGCCTGCGTTGCCTGCAATAAAGGCACATTCGCTACCGACGAAGGTGGCGGCGTTTCGAAGCGCATCTTCTTTCCGTGACGTAATCATTACTTGTGCACCGGATTCGGCAAATGACTTGGCTATGGCTAAACCGATACCACGCGATCCACCCGTGATTAGTGCAACTTTCCCTGCTAGCGAAATGTCCATTCGCCCGACGATAGTCGTTATGGTGCTAGTGCGCTGATGCGAACCTGCTGTATACGTCGGCCGTCCAACGTCTCGGTGCTAATTCGCCATCCATCAAAATCAACCGATTCGCCTTGCTTTGGAACGTGGCCCAACATTCCAAAGATGAAACCTCCAATGGTGTCGTATTCAGATTCTGGAATTTTCAGTTCGAGCTCGTCATTTAAGCGCGAGATCGGCATTGAACCAATGACGAGGTAATCACCATTTGGAAGATTTTGTAACGAAAGATCTTCTTCATCGTGCTCATCAACGATTTCACCCACAAGTTCTTCCAAGCAGTCCTCAAGCGTTGCCAATCCAACAATGATTCCGTATTCATCGGCAACCATCACCATGTGAAATTTCTTGGCCTGCATGCTTCGCATCAAATCGGCGACCAATTTGTTTTCAGGAACAACCTCAACTTGTCGAATGAGATCAGTTATTGGCAACGCGCCGTTTCCTTGTCGCTCCGCAATCACCAGGTCTTTTACATAGACAATGCCAACGACATCGTCAACGTCGTCGTCATCCTTACGGAGCACGGGAAGACGACTGAAACCATCCTCAACTGCTTTATCGAGAGCTTGAGTAATCGTCAGATCGCTGTCGATAAACACCGCATCTGGACGAGGAACCATGATCTCTCGTACCACGGTGTCCCCAAATTCAATGATTGACTCAATGAGTTCCCGCTCTTCATGCTCAATCACACTTTCCTGAGCGGCAGC
>JALQWV010000092.1 GCA_023263465.1 Ilumatobacteraceae bacterium | reverse complement strand
AAGTAGCAACTGCAATCGAAGCAGCTGGACCGGCAAAACTTGAGTCATACAGCGTGATGCACGTGCGCGACGGAAACCCCGAAACCATTTGTGCTTCGGTCATCCTTCCCGATACTCGCCGAGCATGGGCAACGTCGATTGACCCTCAACTAGCAGCCGAAATGTGCGAACGCGAATGGGTAGGCGTTCCTGTTCGTCTTGATAATTCGGGAACGCTGCTCGCATGACCGACACGTTTCCTCGTCAGTATGCGCGAACCCAGCGCCTCACACTTGGCGAACCGCGAAACGTCGTTGTTTCCCCCGATGGAAAACGCGTGCTGTTTCTTCGGTCATCTGCCGGAAACGACACGGTGAATTCGCTGTGGATATGCCACACCGAACGTAACACCGAAACGTGTCTTGCCGATATACGTGCACTGCTCAGCAACTCAAAAATGGAAAACGAATCGGCTCAAGAGCGTGCGCGGCGCGAACGTGCACGAGAGGGAGCTGCAGGAATTGTTTCATTCTCGTGCGACAGCGAAGTACTTCACGTTGCCTTCGCCGTAAGTGGTCGCCTGTTTGTTGGCGATATGCACGCGGTTCACGAAGTTGTGATCAATAAGCCGGCGCAGGGAACTATGTACGACGCTCGCATAAGTCCGGACGGCAAATATGTTGCCTACATTCGTGACGGCGCAATGTTTGTGTGTGACATGCAGGGCAATGAACGATGCCTCACACCTGAACCAGCACCTGATGTTCTATGGGGCGTTGCTGAGTTCGTGGCTGCGGAAGAAATGAACAGGCAACGCGGCTACTGGTGGTCACCCAATAGTGATGCTCTTGCTGTTGAGCGAGTAGATAACTCTCCCATTGAACTCATCACCATCGCCAACCCATCGCAACCAACGATCGAACCGCAAACTCGCAGATATCCGTTTGCAGGAACGTGCAACGCACGTACTTCATTACACGTGATCGACCTACAAGCACGATTAACCGACATTGTTTGGGACGCAGAAACTTTTGAGTATCTGACTTCTGTTCAGTGGAACAAGGCTGGGCTCGTCATTTCGGTGATGTCGCGTGACCAAAAGTTGCTCGACATTCGCAAAGTACACACCGCCACCGGCGAAACCGAGTCACTGCATGTTGAACGCGATGACAAATGGGTTGAACTCGTCGCGGGCGGCCCGTCACTCATAGCCGAAGACTTGTTGTTGTGGTGTGGCGAACGAAATGGTCGTCGTGCCGTTTTAGTGAACAACGACGTCGTCACTCCGCCCCATATTCAGGTGCGAGGAATCATTGACGCAAACGCCAAGTGCGTGAATTTTTTTGGCAACCCACTCGATCAACCACATGTCCTACATGCATGGAGAGTCAATCTTTCAAATCAGGAAACGGTTCAACTCACCCACGACGACGGCATCCACGGTGTTTCCATAGGTGGCGAAACCATGGTGGTTCGTAGCGCGACCATGCACCACCCACGCTCTCGCACTTTGGTGAACAACCACCACGAATTGTTAAACAATGCAGAGCAATCACTACTCACTGTCAACGTTTCCTTTCACCGTGTGGGTAAACGAAACATCAGTACCGCCATTGTGCTGCCCGAAGACCATGACGGCTCAGCGCTGCCAGTTCTGTTTGATCCCTACGGCGGGCCGCACGCACAACGAGTGGTTGCAAGCAGTATGGCTTTCACCGCCGCACAATGGTTTGCTAATCAAGGCTTCTGCGTCGTCATTGCCGATGGCAGTGGCACACCCGGTCGCGGCAGTGACTGGGAACGCGAGGTGTATCACGACCTTGCAACAACGGTGTTGAACGATCAACTTGAAGTTCTCAGCCACTTGCCTGAAATCGCTCCATGCGCAGATACAACTCGAGTGGCAATTCGAGGCTGGAGTTTTGGTGGCTACTTGGCCGCCCTTGCCGTGCTTCGTGCACCTCAACACTTTCATGCTGCTATCGCCGGCGCTCCAGTAACTGAGTGGAAGTTGTACGACACGTTCTACACCGAGCGATATTTGGGTAATCCGCAGCACGACCCGCAGCCTTACCTCGCTTCCTCGCTGTTGCACGACGCAAAAAAACTCACTCGCCCGCTGCTCATTATTCACGGTCTTGCCGACGACAATGTATTGGCAGCGCACTCGTTAGAGCTCAGCACTGCGTTGTTGCACGCTGGTAGGCCTCATGAGTTTTTGCCACTCGTTGGTGTTACACACATGACGCCGCAGGAGGTTGTCGCTGAAAACCTGCTGCTACACCAGCTCGATTTCCTACGACGCAGTTTGTCGTTGCGCTAACGCAACTCGGTCTCTTCCTGCGAGGTCGCTCCTAATTTCAATTTGCGCGAGTCCTGCATTTTCTAATAGCGCGCGAACCTGGTCACCTTGTCGATAACCAATTTCAAGCACCAGCCACCCGTTGTTTGCTAACCAATTTGTCGCACCACTAATCACTTCGCGAATGTCTGCGAGTCCGTTGTCGTCGGCGTACAGAGCAGAGTGTGGTTCCCAAGCATGAACATCGCTTGCAACTTCATCATCGTCCTGAGCGATGTAAGGAGGGTTACACAATGCGATATCTATTGCACCTTTCAAAGAACCATCAAGCGCATTCCACCAGCTGCCAAGTGCAAGCCGAACCCCGCCGCCCTTTTGACCAACACCAACCAGGTTTCCGCGCGCAACATCCAGCGCATCACTCGACTGATCGGTAAGCCACACTTGGGTTTTACCAAGTGGTAGCTCGTGCGCCATCGACAGCCCAATCACTCCACTACCCGTACCTAAATCCACGATGTTGAGTGGGCGATCCATGTGCTGCAGTTGGTCTTTCGCGATTGCTATTCCCACCTCAACCAGCAATTCGGTTTCCGGTCGTGGAATTAGTACTCGTTGATCAATGAATACATCTAAGTGGCGAAACGCCCAGCGCTTCATGACGTATTGCAACGGCTCGCCACTTAAGCGGCGACGAACCATGTCATGTAATTGCCTAGCCATTGCGGTCGTCACAAATTCATTCTGCGATTGACGAAACTCTTCTCCGTCAAGTCCGCTTGCGTGCTCACACAACCAACGCGCTTCGTTGGCGCTTTCCAATTGCTCCGTCACTTCGGCGAGCATCTCGCTCCATGTCACCGCATTTTCGGGTGTCATGAGATGGTTATTCGTTTGTGGCGCCAGCCAACTGCTCAATCTGGAACTGCGTGGTTAACGCATCCACGACTGGGTCTACGTTGCCCGCCAAGAAATCTTGCAGCTGATACAAAGTGAAACCAATTCGATGATCGGTAATGCGATTTTCTTTGAAGTTATAAGTACGAATCTTTTCGCCACGTCCACCCTTACCCACTTGAGCTTTACGCTCTGCAGACATCTTTTCTGCTTGCTCTTCCTCACGCTGCTTCAGCAAGCGTGAACGCAACACAGTCATGGCGCGCAAACGGTTCTGCAACTGTGAACGCTCATCCTGCATCGCAACAACAATTCCTGATGGCTTGTGAGTAATGCGCACTGCAGAGTCTGTGGTGTTTACACCCTGACCCCCAGGACCACTTGCGCGATACACATCAATTTGTAAGTCTTTTTCGTCAATTGTTACGTCTACTTCTTCTGCTTCTGGCATCACCATGACCGTCGCCGAAGAAGTGTGAATTCGACCCTGCGCCTCAGTAACAGGAACTCGTTGCACACGATGTGGGCCACCTTCAAAGCGCATGCGCGACCAAACGGTGTCACCCTTAAACAACATGGTGACTTGATTGATGCCACCCATTGGTGATTTATCAAGTGACATCACCTCCACCGACCAGCCATTGCGCAACGCCCAAGCGCTGTACATGTCAAAGAGATCGTGGGCAAACAAGTTGGCTTCTTCGCCGCCTTCTGCTCCACGGATTTCCACGATGATGTTCTTGCCATCATTTGGATCTGGAGGAAGCAACAACACCTTCAACTTGGCTTCAAGCTCTGCGATTCGCTCAACCGCACTATCGAGTTCTGCCTGCAATTGTTCGCGCTCTGCGCCTTTTGCATCGGCCATCAATTCGCGGGCAGCCTCGGCATTACCCTCGGCGTCTTTGTACTCACGGATGCACTGAACCAAAGGGGTTTGCTGCTTATACCTGCGCGATGCATCGCGCAGCTTGTTCTGGTCGTTCAGGACTTCAGCAGTACCAAGGCTTTCTTCAAGAGCCACATACTCGGCTTCAATCTGGGAGAGACGATCAAACACGATGTTTAGGCTACGGGCTAATTAACGGCGAACTGGTGAAACTTCAACGAAACGCGCAGGATTGCGCAATAACTGTGCCAATTTTTGTATCGAAGGGGTCACATTGTTTGTATGAGTTGCAATGAGTAACTCTGCATCTGGCGCGGTGCGTAAGCGAGCATCTGCGCCAAAAGCCACTACGTCAACGTCAACCGATGCAGTGCATACCACCACTACTGGCGCACCATCAGCCAATGAACCGAGGGCAACACACGGCATTTCATCTTTTACATTCATCCGAATTAATGGAGGTTCAACTGATTGCAATTGTTGTGCTCCAACCAATTCAGGCGACAACACAATTCGATGACGCAACATCCGCTCTGGTGCGAGCCTGTTCAACGGGTGCGGAACAGATCCTTCAGCACGGTGATCACGAACAATTCCCGCAACTCGTGCCAATGACTCGACTGTTGCATCACGGCCATGTAGTAACTGAAAGGTTTCGCGATCATGCGCACCAACGCCGATTTCCAGCCGAGCATCATCGCCTGTGTCACCGTTCAATACTCGGCACACTTCCAGACCCATCACCTCTCCGGTGAGCAAACCATGTTCACGTACAACATCGGCACCTGAAGCTTCAATCATCAGCGCCAGTCGCTCATGAGATTCAGGAACATTCACATGTGCAAGAGGTTGCGCTGCAATGGCACGGGTCACCCGACCGTTGCTCACGCCCCACACCGTGATGTCGAAATTGAATAGCGGGGCACGACGGGCAAGCACGTCGGCGTCTATTTCGCTCAAGATGTTGAGTGACTCGACACCGTGTTTGCCTGCCCACAACAACGCTGGACTAAGCGCACGCGAGTGTTGCTCGGCGACATACACCCAGCCTTGCTTGCCGTTCAGCGCAGCATGGCCGAATGCAAACTCAACTGATTCAAATGAAGTGGTATCGGCGCCGCATTGCGACGCCGCCATGCGAAGGCGTGCGTCAGACACTTAAGCAGTTGGTTGCTTAGCGATTTCGTTCAAGAATTCGTCATTGTTCTTGAATGTCTTCAAGCGATCAATCAACAATTCAAGTCCTGGTGCAGCATTTCCATCTGCGGCGAGTCCGCTGAGAACGCGACGCAATTTCCACACCATCTGCAATTGCTTGCGCTCGAAGAGCAACTCTTCGTGGCGTGTGCTCGATGCATCAACATCGATTGCTGGATAAATACGTCGCTCTGCAACCTTGCGATCGAGGCGAAGTTCCATGTTTCCGGTTCCCTTGAATTCTTCAAAAATGGCATCGTCCATGCGGCTGTTGGTTTCCACAAGTGCAGTAGCCAAAATGGTCAAGCTTCCGCCTTCTTCAACGTTGCGAGCAGCGCCGAAGAATTTCTTTGGTGGGTACAACGCCCCAGCGTCAATACCACCCGACATGATCCTTCCAGTTGCTGGTGCAGCCAAGTTGTACGCACGTGACAAACGTGTGATTCCATCTAAAATAATGACAACATCATCACCCATTTCCACCATGCGCTTTGCTTTTTCAATAGTGAGTTCAGCAATTTGCGTGTGCTCTTCGGAAGGTCGGTCAAATGTTGACGCAATTACTTCACCCTTTACGGTACGACGCATGTCGGTTACTTCTTCAGGACGCTCGTCAATAAGCAGCACAATCAGCTTCACTTCTGGATGATTCTTCTCAATGCTCGTTGCAATCGTCTTCATGACCGTGGTCTTACCGGCCTTTGGAGGAGACACGATAATTCCGCGTTGTCCCTTTCCAATTGGTGCGATGAGGTCAATGATGCGTGCAGTCATGTTGCTTGGATCTGCGGCATTTTCTAGACCCAACTTGGAATCAGGGAACAATGGTGTGAGGTCCTCGAAGCGCGGACGATTCTTTACCTTGTCAGCAGGAACATTGTTGATGGTTTCAACCTCAAGCATCGCTGGATTTTTTTCGTTGCGTCCAGCAGGCTTTGACATTCCCGAAACATGGTCACCTTTACGCAAACCATATTGACGTGTGAGGCGAACTGAAATATAGGAGTCCTCGCGACTTGGCAAGTAACCATTCACGCGCAAGAAGCCGTAACCCTCGTCGCGCAAGTCCACATAACCCGAGACTTTTACTGGCTCAGTACTCAATGGCTCTGTGCTTTCTGGTTCAAACGATTCGTAACGATCGCTGCCCTGAGGACCTTCATCGCGTGGACCTTTGCCACGACGACGACGGTTGCGGTTGCGGTTGTTTCCAAATCCACCACCATCGCCACGATCGTTATTGCGATCTCCGCGATCGTTGTTGTGACGGTTGTTGTTATGACGATTGTGGTTGCGATCGCCACGATCGTTGTTATTGCGATTGTTGTTTTGGTTTTGTTCGCTCGCACGTCGTGCATCTGGTGCAACTGGTGTGCCTTCGTGTTCGGCCAGTTCAATTTCCCAATCTGCAAGCGGCTCACCATCTGCTCCAAGCACTGGACCAGCAGGTACTTCTACTGGCGCTTCTTGCTTCTCTGCCTTTGGTGCGTCAACCTTCTTTGCTGGTTTTGGCGCAACTTCTGTTGGCTTGGTCTGCTCAAGAATCATCTCAATGAGCTCTGCCTTTTTTGCACGAGAAGCGGACTTCACGCCGAGCGCGCCAGCGATGGCTACAAGTTGTTCGCGATCTTTTGCTTCAAGTGCTGATTGTTCAAGGGCTCCACTGGCCACAAGTTCCTACTTTCAGGTTTAACGGGCGTTCACTGCAAAAGTGAGTTGCCCTTACAACCGCAACTGCGTGAGGCGAAACGAAAACTAAAGGAAATCGCTCAACGCTGAGTGCGGGGGCTTTGCTCGGGATTCCGAGCCGACTTCCACCATAGCCCTTTGTTTGGCAGGTGGCAACTTGGAGAGTTATTGCGGTTAGTGACACGAGGCAACGAATGCCTCAATTGCCTGCAGATCGTTTGGCAAATTCACAATGCGCTCATTGCGATCGAACAAGTCGGCAACGTGGTCTGGCAGTGCTGGGTGCACTCCTGTGGCCTTCTTCACTGCATCAGGGAACTTGGCTGGGTGCGCTGTCGCAAGCGTGATTGTGGGAACTCCAGGTTCTGCACATGCCTCAGCAGATGCAATTCCCACCGCAGTGTGCGGATCAATCAGCATTCCACTCTCAGCATGTACTCGTTTCATCACTGCAAGCGTTTCTTCATCGCTTGCACGATGGGCGCGGAAGTTTGGCGTGATCCAACGTGCAAATTGATCTGGTTCAACCGACATATTCCCTGTATGTCGAAACTTGATCAGTTGTTCTGTGGTTGCACCACCATCACGATCGTTCATTTCAAATAGCAAACGCTCGAAGTTGGACGAAATCTGAATATCCATGCTTGGGCTCAGAGTTGGCACAACTGGCAACATATCCATGCTGTGAGTTTCAAAGAAACGGGTCAAAATATCGTTGCTGTTTGAACCAACAATCAGCTTTTCAACGTCGGCTCCCATTTGCTTTGCAATCCAACCAGCAAGAACGTTTCCGAAGTTTCCCGTTGGAACACTGAATGATGCCGACCTTCCGAGTGATTCAAGCGCCGTGAAGTAATAAACGGTTTGCGCCATCACGCGCGCCCAGTTAATGGAATTCACTGCAGACAGATTGTTCGCTTCGCGGAAAGGCGCGTCGTTAAACATTGCCTTCACCAAATCTTGACAGTCGTCAAATGTTCCTTCCACTGCAACGGTGTGCACATTTGGCGAAGTAATTGTGGTCATTTGTCGGCGTTGCACATCGCTCACGCGGCCATGCGGATACAAAATCACAATGTCGACGTTTTTGCAGCCCTTCACACCATCAATTGCCGCGCTCCCTGTGTCACCACTTGTTGCGCCAACAATCATCACTCGCTGGTTGCGTTGTGTTAACACGTAGTCAAACAACTGACCTATTAACTGCAGGGCAACATCTTTGAACGCAAGAGTTGGGCCATGAAACAGTTCAAGCAGATAATGCTCTGGAGCAATTTGCACCAGAGGCACCACCGCCGGGTCGCGAAATGTTGAGTAAGCGGTTTTGCATAGCTGCGT
>JALQWV010000006.1 GCA_023263465.1 Ilumatobacteraceae bacterium | reverse complement strand
CTCGTTCCACCAATGGCTCGGAGACTCGTGGGGCGTGCTCTTCAGCCATCCCAAGGACTTCACCCCGGTATGCACCACTGAACTCGGATACGTCGCCAAGATCAAACCAGAGTTTGACAAGCGCAACGTGAAAGTCATCGGTTTGTCTGTTGATCCAGTTGATTCACATGAAAAGTGGGAAGCAGACATCGCCGAAACTCAGGGCACACCCGTGAACTTTCCCATGATCGGCGATGCGGACAAGAACGTGTCGAATCTGTACGACATGATTCACCCAAACGCCAACGACACATTGACAGTTCGCAGCGTGTTCGTCATTGGACCAGACAAAAAAGTGAAGCTCACGATCACGTATCCAGCTTCAACAGGCCGCAACTTTGACGAAGTGCTTCGCGTGATTGACTCGTTGCAACTGACTGCAAAATTCAAAGTTGCAACACCTGCCAACTGGAAAGACGGAAATGACGTCATCATTGGTGCTGCCGTAACCGACGATGAGGCCAAAACGCTTTTCCCTGGTGGCTGGAAGACCGTGAAGCCATACCTCCGCGTGTTGCCACAACCAAAGTAAAAAGCATGCACGAAGCCAAGTAGTGCATATTGGCTACAGACATTGAGCCGTAGGCTGAGGGGTATGAACAACCCCTCAGCCGCAACTGCAACAAACGTTTCCAAGATTTATGGTCATGGAGACAGCGAAGTACGTGCACTTGACAATGTTTCGGTGCAATTTGAAACAGGAAAATTCACCGCCATTATGGGTCCGAGTGGCTCAGGCAAGTCCACCCTGATGCATTGCATGGCCGGGCTTGACGAAATGACAAATGGTTCAGTCACCATTGCCGACATTGACATTGCAAGCCTGAAAGACAAGGAACTCACTCGCCTTCGTCGCGACAAAATCGGCTTTGTATTTCAGTCATTCAACCTTGTTCCAACCTTGACCGCAGACGAAAACATTCGACTTCCATTGCTACTCGGCAATAACAAAGGCAATGAGGAATGGATTCAAAAAGTGATCAACACCGTTCACCTCCAAGATCGCTTGACCCACCGCCCCAGTGAACTTTCCGGTGGTCAGCAACAACGTGTTGCCGTTGCGCGCGCTCTTGCCAGCGAACCAGCAATCATTTTTGCCGACGAACCAACAGGAAACCTTGACTCAACCACTGGAAACGAAATTCTTTCGTTCATGCGCAAAGCCGTTGATGAATTAGGCCAAACCATCGTGATGGTGACGCATGATCCCGTTTCTGCGAGTTATGCAGACCGCATCGTGTTCTTGAAAGACGGCAAAATCGCCGGCGAGTTGTTACAGCCAACGCCGGAACTCGTGCTTGATTACATGAAGAACCTGGGTCACTAAACCATGTGGCGCATTGCTCTCAAAGGCATCTTGGGTCGTAAGGCTCGTTTAGTCCTCACATCGCTTGCAGTTATTTTGGGAACTTCATTTCTGTCTGGCACAGCGGTATTTTCTGCGACGCTTAACCGCACATTTGACAACTTGTTTAGTGATGTGTTTCGTAATGTTGATTCCTATGTTCGATCAACACAAGTAATTGAAGCCGACTTCGGTGCAGAAGAGCGTCAGCGAATTCCTGCCGAGTTAATTGACTTGGTGAAACAAGTTCCCGGAGTCGCAGATGTGCAAGCCGATATTCAGGCATTCGCTCGAATTATTGGCAAAGACGGCAAGCCACTCGGCTCCGAGGGTGCAGGGCCACCAACATTTGGCGGCGTTGGTCAAGAATTCAAAGGTGCACTGTGGACGATTAGCGAAGGTCGTTTTGCTGCAGGTCCAACCGAGGTCGTCCTCGACGAAGCCTCTGCCAAGGCTGGAAAGTTTGAACTTAACGACAATGTGAAAGTCGTTGCTCAAGCAGGCAGTCGCGTCTTTACGCTCGTCGGTATTGCAAGTTACGGAGATGTTCGGTCCCCTGGTGGAGCAACGTTTGCGCTCTTTGACCTCAATACTGCACAGGAGTTTCTTGCCAAGCCTGGTTTCATTGACGACATCTTGGTTTCTGGTGACGGCTCTCTCTCCGACAAAGAACTAGCCACGGCAATTAACGCAGCAATTCCAAGCTCGTATAAAACCGAGACATTGACTGGCGCCCAAATCACTAAGGAAACACAGGACCAAATTGGAACTGCACTCAGTTTCTTTAGCATCTTGCTTTCCACTTTTAGTTACATCGCACTGGGTGTTGGCAGCTTCGTCATTTACAACGTGTTCTCCATCAGCGCGGCACAGCGCCAACGCGAAAATGCACTTCTCCGAGCAATTGGTGCTTCAAAGAAACAAGTGACACGCGCAATGTTGATCGAATCTGTAGTTGTTGGTTTGTTCGGTTCTGTCATTGGCCTCTTTGCGGGAATCGGTCTATCAAAAGCACTCAGTGCATTACTGAAGGCTGCCGGCATCGATCTCCCGACTGGCGGACTCGTAGTTCCAAGTTCGGCGGTCGTAATCCATTTGCAGTTGGTGCGTCAGCTCATGCAGGCAGGCACGGCTG
>JALQWV010000155.1 GCA_023263465.1 Ilumatobacteraceae bacterium | reverse complement strand
GTTCAAAAAAAGATCCGATAGTGCGTTCGGCATCTGCCTTCGACACTCCGGCTTTTTGAGCAACTGCATCAATGAGCTCTGCTTTTGTCATTTTCTTACCTAGCTTTCTCGGAATCGGATAACTGATTCGCTCTCTAGTTGAGTGGGTCTGCACACAAATTGCAAGTATTCAATTCACTGTCAAGCGTTTCTGAACGGTTTTTGCACACCACGTGAGTGAATGATGATGTAAAAAAAATTTGCTCAATCGATGTAAAAAATGTGAGTGAGCGAACAAAAAAGCACTCAGTTTTTTTCTTGGTTATCTCGCGTGGCCAATCTCGGTCACAGACCCTGATTTTCCATAAAACCCAATAAACATAAGGGTTTGCCAAAGCCCGTAAATACGAGGAATGGGAAATTCCCGAGCACCCGTAAGGGTTTCCTGAGGTTGAAAATGACAGGTTTTGGACCGATCCGCTGCAGCCCTTACTGGCGTTGGAAGGCTTGCTTTTGACCCCTAAAAAAGCCCGAAAACATGCCAAAAAATATTTTAAAAAAATTTTGCCAAAAATCCCCAAAAATGCGTCTCGAAGCACTTTTTGACGAAAAGTTTCACCAATCCGAGTATCCACCAAACGTGGAACTCGAAAGTCCAAACTAAGCCACGTTGAATAATTTCCTCGACCACACCGACTCGGCACACGCAACTGACGAGACGCCACTCGGAACTCGCGTTGACAGAATCGTAAATCATGCTCTTGCATCGCACAGCGAAATTGCAACTCGAGTTGTGCTTGACACCTCAGTCCTTGTTGCAGATCCTGCATGCATCTATAACTTTGCGGGTTGCGATGTTGTTATTCCGTTAACAGTCATTGAAGAACTTGATGGATTGAAAACACGAATGGATGATGTTGGTCGTTCTGCTCGGACTGCGCTTCGCAGTATTGAAGACCTGCGCAAGAAAGCAGGTGGATCACTTGCTTCACCAACCAGAGTTCACGATGGGCCAGACAGTGGAACGGTGCAAATAGAAGTCAATGGTGTACAGCGCAATTTGCTCGTTGAACACGGCCTCGATCCCGATGTCCCCGACAACCGCATTATTGGTGCGGCGCTTGGCCAAACGCGTATTTCACCAACTCGCATGATTTCAAACGATGCTGCATTACGCATCAAAGCAGCACACATGGGGTTAATTGCCGAAGAACACCAGCCGGCTGGTGCAGGCACAGATTCTCGTCCAATGGGCTGGAATACGTTTGACACATCAAATGCCCAAATTGATTCGTTGTATCGCAGCGGTGGAATTGAGGTAAGTGAAGTTGCCGGTGCAACACATTTGGTTGATAACAATTTCGCCGTGCTACGAAGTGGTTCACAGTCTGCTCTCGCCCGTTGCAACGACAATGAATTGAAGTTGTTGGCCCAAACTGCTCCTGAAGCATGGGGGCTGCGTTCACGCAGCAAAGAACAACGATTTGCACTTGATTTGTTGATGGATCCAGAAATCAATGTGATCGCACTTGATGGACGCGCAGGAACTGGCAAAACCTTGCTGGCAATTGCATCTGGTCTTGAACAAGTTGTCGAGCAACGACGGTACGAACGACTTGCGGTGTATCGACCACTCGTTCCTGTTGGTCGCGCAGATGTCGGCTTTCTTCCTGGTGACTTAGACGAAAAACTTGATCCATGGATGTCGGCAATTCACGATGCCATCGTTGCGCTCACCGATCAGCGTTCGAGTCGCGATGCGCGTGGGCTCATTGATGAGCTCACCGATCGAGGACAACTCACTCTTGAGTCGGTCACGTTCCTACGCGGTCGTTCGCTACAACAACAGTTTGTTGTAGTCGATGAAGCCCAGAACTTGGAGCCCACCACCCTGAAGACCATCCTCACCCGCATTGGCGAGGGCACCAAAGTGGTCTTCACCGGAGACACCAGCCAGATCGACGCCCCATATATGGGTGAGTCAAACAATGCCCTGGCTGTGCTGATCCACGCCTTCTCCGGTCAGCGCTGCTTCGGGCACATCACGCTTGCAGCCTGTGAGCGAAGCGCGGTGGCCAGCCTGGCCGCCGAACTGCTGTAGCCCTTCCCACATCGGGTCCGGCGGGTCTGGATTGCCTGTGACCAACGACTAGTCCCAAATCCACCAACTCTTTACTCGTGTATGGTTACTATTTAGTACTAAATAGAACCCACCCTGAAAGGCACCCGTCATGTCACTCAAGGAATCTTCAGTAACCGAGTCATACCTTTCCGACTTCGTTGACCCGATCGCACCGATCGGCTCGCTCATCGACTGGACGCAATTTGCCAACTGCAAAGGCAAAACCAAACTGTTTTTCGCTCCAAAAGCAGAACGTCCTCAGGCTCGTGAGCGACGCGAAGCAAAAGCAAAATCATTGTGCGCTGCCTGCACCGTAAAACAAACGTGCAAAGAATTTGCACGCAACAATCATGAGTACGGACTATGGGGTGGCGAGAACGAAGAAGAGCGTCACATGGCTGGATACACCATAGCTGCACCAATTGGAGTACGTAGTCGCGCGCTGAAGTCGGCATAACGCCCTATCGCTCATGCATCTGCATGAGCCTGCCAAACTGTGTGCATGGCAACTGCAACAGACAGCATTACTGATCCGGGCGAATACGTCACTCGATTCATTGAAAACATTGAACAGAGTCACTTCACGGCTGCCATGGACATGGTGTCTGAAGATTGCGAATACGACAATGTGCCCATCACCAAGGTGTTTGGTCGCGAGGCAATGATCCAGATCCTCTCTGACTTCCTTGCCGCTGCAACCAAAGTTGAATGGCTGATTCACCATCAAGTTTCCAATGGCGACATGGAGCACGGTGTAGTGATGAACGAGCGCACCGACCGGTTTGAAATGGATGGGCGCTGGATTGAGCTTGATATTGCCGGCCTATTCGTGGTGAGCAACGGGAAAATCGCTTTGTGGCGCGATTATTTCGACCGCGAGTCCTTCACCAAGGCGCTCGCCTCTAAATAGAACACCCCTCGCTTACTGTGCCAAACATGAGC
>JALQWV010000130.1 GCA_023263465.1 Ilumatobacteraceae bacterium | reverse complement strand
GAATGGATTGATGCGCTTCAGCCAACAGCAACATTGCCACCTGGATCAGTTCATGAAGGGGAACATCTCTTCGCGGTTGAGCGTATGGTGGTTTCACCAAGCGCTGGCTTGTTTCAGAAAGTCTCATCTGTGACGAATAAGTCGCACATTGAAGTTGGACAGATCATCGGACATGTTGCAGAGGCTGAAGTTCGGTCGCCCTTTTCTGGCATTTTGCAAAACTTCATTGCAGTTGATGGAGAGCGCGTGACCGCGCATCAGCCGATCGCTTGGTTGCGAACTCACTAGGGTGTAATCGCATGCCAACCATTCCCGCACATGCAATCGGTGGAGTCATCACCGGATGGGGTACTGCGCTTCCCTCGAAGGTCGTTACAAATGACGATTTGTCTAAGACCATGGAGACCTCTGATGAATGGATACGTGAGCGAACCGGTATCCATCGCCGGCATATCGGAGGGAGCACCGCTGAGCTCTCTGTAGAGAGTGGTCGAATTGCTTTGGAGATGGCTGGTGTATCACCAGACCAAATTGATGCGCTTGTGCTGTCAACCACCACCCCCGACCGACAAGTACCTGCCACTTCAGCAACAGTTCAGCATTTGCTCGGCTTGAAATGCGGAGCGTTTGACATCAACGCTGCCTGTTCTGGTTTTGTCTATGGTCTCGTTGTCGCCCATGGACTTATCGCTATGGGCTCGAAAAAGGTGCTCCTCATCGGCACCGACACGCTTTCGCGTATCACAGACTGGACGGATCGCAATACTGCGATTCTGTTTGCTGATGGTTCTGGTGCGGCGGTTATTGAGGCGACATCTGGACCGTCCGAATTGCTCGGCTGGGACTTAGATGCCGATGGTTCGGCAGAAGAATTGTTGTACGCCGAAATTGGCGGACACATTCATATGGACGGCAAGGAGGTATTTCGTCGTGCCGTACGAATCATGGTTGACTCCGCGCAAAAATCCATGAACATCGCCGGAGTTTCCGCGGACGACATTGCACTAATCGTTCCCCATCAAGCAAACACCAGAATCATCAGCGCGGCATGCGAACGTCTCGGTATTCCGATGGATCGCACGAGCACGGTGTTGCACGAAACCGGTAACACCTCTTCTGCTTCAATTCCACTCGCATTGTTTGATGCTGCCAATGGTGGCACGATGAGTGGACGTACATTGAGCGACGGCGATGTGGTCTTGGTTGTCGGATTCGGCGCTGGGATGACTGCCGCAAGCGCCGTGTTGCGATGGAACGGGAAGGGACATCGAACATGACCACTGAAAATTCATCACCACGAGTCGTCCTGATTACTGGCGGTTCCCGCGGCATCGGACTTGCATGCGCCCGTCATTTCGCTGCACTCGGAGACCATGTTGCAGTTACGTTCAACTCGTCACCGCCTCCTAGCGAATTTTTCGCTGTGAAGTGCGACGTAACAAGCAGTGACGATGTAGACAATGCTTTCAAGGCAATAGAAGACAAATTCGGTCCAGTGCAGGTTCTCGTTTCGAATGCTGGAATAACGCGTGACGGACTACTTCTGCGCATGGGAGAAAGCGACTTTGCCTCAGTCGTTGATGCCAATCTCACCGCCGCGTACAGGGTGTGCAAGCGTGCAACACAGGGAATGTTGCGGGCGCGCTCTGGTCGGATCATCTTGATGTCAAGTGTGGTCGCGCTGTTGGGCTCTGCCGGACAAGCAAATTACTCAGCCAGCAAAGCAGGCTTAGTCGGTCTCGCCCGTTCGTTGGCTCGCGAGTTGGGTTCTCGTTCAATCACGGTCAACGTGGTCGCACCTGGCCCTATTGATACGGATATGACCGCGGCACTCGGAGAAAAACGTCTTGAAGAGATCGCTTCTGCAGTACCTCTCGGTCGTACAGGAACTGTGGACGAAATTGCGGGAGTAGTGACGTTTCTTGCTAGTCCAGCAGCTGCCTACATCACGGGTGCGGTAATTCCCGTCGATGGCGGGCTTGGCATGGGCCATTGATCCCTTTTACGAATACCGCGTAGTACTGTAAGTGCGCAACGAAAACCAAGGAGAAAATCATGAGCCAGGAATTATTTGAACGCTTTACAAAGTGTGCTGTCGATGTGTTGTCAGTTGATGCTTCAAAGATCACCCCAGAAGCGAGTTTCGGTGACGACCTTAATGCAGACAGCCTCGACTTGGTTGAATTGGTGATGGCCCTTGAAGAAGAATTCGGTATCGAGGTACCTGAGTCTGATCTTGAAGGTGTCGACACTGTCGGCAAAGCCTTCGCGCTCGTCACCGCAAAAGTTAAGTAAGCCACCTAGGTCTCGCTGCCTATGCAAGGAGCCGGTCACCGCGTTGCCATAACTGGTTACGGAGTTGTCGCTCCGTGCGGAATAGGCAAGGAGGCATTTTGGACTGGGCTTCTTGGGCCAGGATTTTCTGGAGCAAAATCCATTGAAATTGACAATTGGGACCCGCTTCCCTATTTCGATAATCCGAAGGACGCGCGTCGCTCAGATCGTTGCGAGCAATTTGCTCTTGCAGCAGCCGGGGAAGCAATCGCGCAGTCGGGCGACCTGCCTTACGATCGCTCTCGCATAGGCACAATTTTCGGAACAGGAATTGGTGGCCTACGTACACTCGAAGAGAACGTCATCATTCGAGTTGAAAAGGGCGAGCGGCGGGTTTCGCCATTTCTTGTACCCATGATGATGTCAAACGCTTCTGGCGCAGCAATTTCCATGCGCTACGGGTTTCAAGGTCCTGCTGAAACAATTTGCACAGCATGCGCAGCAGCAACACATGCCATTGGCAACGCAGCGCGCCTCGTTGCTTGGGGTCGTTGTGATGCAGTTGTCACCGGCGGAGCAGAAAGTGCTGCAACCATCACCGCCCTTGCAGGCTTTAGCAATATGACTGCACTATCGAGCACTTTGGTGAGTAAACCATTTGACACAACGCGTGATGGTTTCATCATGGGTGAAGGTGCGGCAGTTTTTGTGCTTGAGCGGATGGATCTTGCAATTGCACGAGGGGCTACCATCATCGCCGAGATCGTTGGCGCAGCAAGCAACGCTGATGCTCATCACATCACCGCGCCATCTCCGGGAGGTGTCGGAGCTTCACGTTGTATGCAGATGGCGCTTGATGACGCTGGCCTGCAACCTAGTGACATCAAACAAATCAACGCTCATGGGACGAGCACTCCGTTGAATGACGCTGCTGAATCGCAAGCGATAGAAACGGTGTTCGGCAAACATACCGTTCCTGTCGTATCAATCAAGGGCGTCACAGGTCATCCGCTAGGTGCTGCCGGAGCATTGGAGGCCGCGGCAGTGCTTCTCAGCATGGAAAAGAAACTGATTCCACCAACGGCAGGAACTCAAACCATTAGCGAAGACATGAACATCGATGTTGTCATTGGCTCTGCCCGGCCATGGGAACCGGGACCAACCATCTCGAACAACTTTGGTTTTGGTGGCCACAATGGCTCCGTGATTATTGCGCCCTACAAATAAATTAGGCGTCAACAACAACGAACAATAATTCACACTCGCAGGCAATTTCACCGTTTACTTTCGCCATTCCGGTGCCTTTACCAGCACGCGCTGACATTCGCCCGATAGTTGCAGAAACCTCGAGCGTGTCTCCCGGAAGGACTTGCCGCCTAAAGCGGGCTCCGTCAAGACCGCCGAACAGCGGCAACTTGCCCGCAAATTTTGAATCACTCACAATGGCAAGAGCTCCGGTTTGTGCAATTGCCTCGCACATCAACACGCCAGGCAGCGTTGGGCGACCCGGGAAATGTCCCGCGAAGAACCACTCCTCACCTGTCAACCTCCACACCGTTGAAGCCGAAATTCCCGGTGTCAACTCGGTGATTTCATCGACAAAGATGAACGGGTTGCGATGCGCAATGAGATCGGTCGGTTTTGGAAAGGTCATTTTTTGCCCAAAGCTTCCAGCAGTTTTACCGGCGTATCTTTAGGCGAGATCTTGTACCACGCCTGGAGGATGGTTCCGTCAGCGCCGATCAGAAAAGCGGATCGCTCAATCCCCATGTACTCACGCCCATACATCGATTTCTTTTTCCATACCTTGTAAGCCTTCGCGACTTTGTTGTCGGCATCTGACAACAATGGAAAACCGAGTCCATATTTCTGGTCGAACTTCAATTGCTTTGCCGGTACATCTGGGCTGATGCCAATAATTGCAGTCCGACCGATCTGATCGGCGATGTCACGCAATCCGCAGGACTGCTGTGTGCATCCAGGGGTGTCGGCTTTGGGATAGAAGTACACAAGTACCTTGCGCCTTGCATATTTCGTTAATGAAATTTTCTTGCCGTTCTGATCTAGCAATTCAATAGCCGGCGCAACAGACCCTACTTTCAGCATGCACAGAACTTACTGCATGCCGACTGCAGCATTGAGCGCCTTACGAACTTCGCCAATGTAATCGCCCACTGCCTCGGCATCATGTTCGATGAGGCGACGCATGACCGATGCACCCATGACAACACCATCCGCCACCGATGACGCTTCGACTGCTTGAGCAGCATTTGACACACCAACTCCAATGAGAACTGGAACGTCAGTCAAGGCTTTCAGGCGAGCAGCAAGTTTGGTAGCGGTACTAGCCAATTCGTCACGTTCCCCAGTTACGCCAAGGAGCCCAACTGCGTAAACAAAACCATTGCATCTCTGAAGGATCCGGGGCAGTCGCTCTTCGGGAGCAGTCGGTGCGGCAAGCATCACTGTTTCAATTCCTGCGCTATCAGCCGCAACGCACCAATCGGTTGCTTCTTCAAGTGGAAGATCTGGAACGATCGCCGCGCACACACCAGCTTCAACCAACGAGTGTGAAAAACGCTCATTGCCCGCCGAATGCACGGTGTTGTAGTAGCACATCACCGCTAGGGGTACATCGATGTCGATGTTTCGCAAGTCGTGAAGAATGGACAAGGGAGTTGCACCACGTTCAAGGGCCTGCTCGGATGCAA
>JALQWV010000126.1 GCA_023263465.1 Ilumatobacteraceae bacterium | reverse complement strand
GCAATTCCAGAGCCAGAGCGTGACCTTGACAAGCCTTTCCTTATGCCGATTGAAGACGTGTTCACCATTACTGGTCGTGGCACTGTTGTGACCGGCAAGGTGGAGCAGGGCAAGGTGCACACCGGCGACGAAATTGAAATCGTCGGTCTCCGTGAAACACAGAAGACCACGTGCACAGGTGTTGAAATGTTCCGCAAATTGCTTGACGAAGGTCAAGCAGGAGACAACATTGGCGCACTTCTCCGTGGTACCAAGAAGGAAGATGTTGAGCGTGGCCAGGTTCTGTGCGCTCCAGGTTCAATCACTCCTCACACCAACTTTGAAGGTCAGGTGTACGTGTTGACCAAGGAAGAAGGTGGCCGTCATAAGCCATTCTTCAACAACTACCGTCCACAGTTCTTCTTCCGTACCACCGACGTAACGGGAACCGTTGAATTGCCAAAGGGCACCGAAATGGTGATGCCTGGTGACAACGTAACCATGACCGTTGAATTGGGTAAGCCAATTGCTATGGACGAAGGTCTCCGTTTCGCTATTCGTGAAGGTGGCCGCACCGTAGGTGCAGGTCGCGTTACGAAGATCCTCAAATAACGAACTGACTGGCTGAACTTCATGTCATCAAGCATTCGCATCCGTCTCAAGGCATTCGATCACCAGATCATCGACGAGTCTTCAAAGAAGATCGTTGAGACTGTTGCTCGCACCAACGCGACGGTGCGTGGTCCAATTCCGTTGCCAACGGACAACCACCGCTACACGGTGATCCGTGGTCCACACGTTGACAAAGACTCACGTGAGCATTTTGAAATGCGTATTCACAAGCGTCTGATCGACATCGTGGAGCCAAACGCAAAGACCATTGACAGCCTGCAGCGCATTGAACTGCCTGCTGGTGTTGACATCGAAATCAAGCTGCAGAACAGTTAATTTCAGTTCTTCACAGGCGATAAACGCCCTTCAATTAGGGTGCGTAGTACATGGTTAACCGAAAGGTTGCAGTGCTGCGGGCAGATGCGTCCAGCTCAATTGGAGTTGGTCACGTCATGCGATCGCTGTCGTTAGGTGAAGCATTGCTTGACGAAGGTTTTGGCGTCGAGCTCGTTTCTTTCGAGCTCGCGCCAAATCTTCAAACTCTTGCCACATCATTAGGCATTCACGTCGTTGAGCTTTCATGTGCTCCCCGGTCAATTGAAGATGCTCACTTTGTACTCCATCGAAATGCACAGATCATCGTGGTCGATGGTTATGAATTTTCTCGAGATTTTTTTGAAGTTCTAGAAACGAACAATGCCGCATTCGTGGTTATTGACGACAATTCAGAAACGAATGCGCAAGCACCAAAAGCGGTGATCAATCAGAATCCACATGCTTCGAAAGATATGTATCGACACATGCATGGCGATCCAAAGCTGCTGCTTGGTTTGCAGTGCGCCATGGTGCGCAAAGAAGTTCGAGAAATTGCAGCGCAGCAACTACCCACCAATGAGGGTGAAGTATTTGTTGCAATGGGCGGTGCAGATTTCCTAGGCCTGACTGCACCGATTGTTGAGGCATTGGCAGATCGGTCTTTTCGTGTGCGAGTTGCTGTGGGGCATACCAATTCACAGCGCGCTGCAGTGCAACAGTTAGTCGATCGCTATGCACACGTAACGCTGATTGATCAACATGACTACGTTTCAAGCTTGGCAAGTGCACAAGTTGCTGTTCTTGCTGCCGGCTCTTCGTTGTGGGAAGCGTGTGCTGTTGAAACCCCGAGTATCGGATTAATTGTCGCTGATAATCAGGCTGATTCGTCGGCTGCGGCCGCACGTTTGGGTTTCACGCACGTCATAGATTGCCGCAATGGATTGCTTGCGGAAGACATTGTGAGTGCAGTGCGTATGGTGATGAAAGAAAAGACAGAAGCCATGCGTGATGCAGCACGACAATGTCGCGTTCGTGATGGAGTAGTGCAAGTTGCTCGAAGCCTTGGAGCACTTGTATGAGAGTTGAACTCACCAGAATTTCGAAGGAAGACGAAAGTTCACTGCGAATCTGGAGAAACGATCCGGCTGTTTCGCAATGGATGTACACCAATCATGAAATTTCGGTAGATGAGCACGCAGCCTGGTTCAGTTCCATGTTGAGCGATGCGACAAAGGTCTATTGGAAGATTGTCGTTGATGGACATGCGGTGGGCTCCATATTTTTGACGGGTATTTCTGCCCAGCAGCAGCAATGCAGTTGGGGTATGTATTTGGCCGACCAGCAAATGCGTGGAAAAGGTGTCGCGCAAGGGGCGTGCGCATTGTCGTTTCAGTTCGCGTTTACTGAGCTTGGGATGCAAAAAGTGTTGTGTGAAGCAGTCGCCGAAAATGAAATAGCGATTGGGTTGTACGAAAGCGTTGGCTTTAAGCGAACCGGAATGCAACGCGATGCTGTAAAGCGAGGCAATGAAATGTTGTCAGTAGTTACACTTGAAATCACACGTGACGCATGGAATGCACACGAACCCCAACTGTTACAGCGACTAGAAGAGAAGGGAGTGAGCATAAATGGGTAAGCCTGTCTATGTGATCGCTGAACTCTCTGCCAACCATGGAGGCAGCAAGGCGCGCGCACTTGAGGTGATTCACGCAGCACATGAATCTGGCGCAGATGCCGTGAAATTTCAGCACTACACAGCCGAAACCATCACGGTGCGCAGTGCACATCCGGACTTTCAGGTATCTGGTGGCACGTTGTGGGACGGTCGCCAACTTGCCGATCTGTACGCAGAAGCAATGACCCCCTGGGAGTGGACAGGCGATCTTGTTGCTGAGGCAAACAAACTTGGCATTGATTGGTTGTCGAGTCCGTTTGATAATTCTGCAGTTGACTTTCTTGAACAATTCAAAATTGCGACGTACAAAATTGCATCATTTGAACTAGTTGATCTTCCGCTCATTCGGTACGTTGCATCTAAAGGCAAGCCAATGATCATGTCAACAGGCATGTCGACGCTTGACGAAATAGATGCGGCGGTGAAGGCTGCGCAAAGTGCGGGAGCGCCAACGGTTTCGATTCTTCGTTGCAACTCGACGTATCCAGCAAAGAGTTCTGAAATGGATTTGGCTGCAATTCCCACCATGATTGCGAAGTGGGGTATTCCAGTTGGACTTTCAGATCACACTCTCACATCGGTTACTGCCATTAGCGCGGTGGCACTTGGAGCAACCATTGTTGAAAAGCACATCACACTTCGCCGAAGTGATGGCGGTCCAGACGGAGCATTCTCGCTAGAGCCACATGAGTTTGCAGCGCTAGTTCGAGACATTCGCGAAGCGTCGCAAGCTTTAGGCGAATCTCGTTTTGGCCCATCTGCTTCAGAGATAAACAGCCTGAAGTTCCGCAGATCATTACGAGCAGTAACTGCCATCGCTGCAGATGAAATTGTTTCCGAACACAATGTACGTTCGGTGCGCCCTGCAGGTGGATTACCACCAGATCAATTTTCAGTAATCGCCGGGAAAAAAGCTGTCCGAGATATTGCAGTCGGCGAACCAATTACGCACGACTTGCTGAAATAGTTTTTACAAATTTGGTTGCTCGTGCAACAGGCATTGCATCAAGGCAACATCAAGCCATCGACCAAACTTGCGTCCGATTTCTCGCTCAATTCCAACCAACGAAAACCCACATGATTCGTGCAAGCCGCGTGAAGCTTGACTAGATGCTTCAATGCGGGCCATCACCGCATGGAAACCCGAGTCAGCAGCTTGTTGCAGCAAATTCATCAATATGAGTTTTCCAATTCCAGATCGGGCGAGATCGCGCTTGACATAAACGGAGTTTTCAACCGACGTTTTATAGGCGGCGCGATCTCGGTACTCGCTTAACGCGCCAAATCCCACAACGTTGTCGTTCTCATCAATTGCAACAATTGCTGAAAATGCTCCACTTCGCGCACTAATCCATGTTTCTTGCGCTTCTAGCGTGCGGGGCACTAAATCAAAAGTTGACGTTTCAAATTGCACTTCGTGGTTATAAATCTCCAAGATTGCAGCGGCATCTGCAGTTGTTGCATGACGAATTTTGATTGTTGGATGCAATGCCGGCACATGGGCGAACTTAGCGGTTTGCGAACCCCAGGGCGAGTGATTTCAAGAATTGATAAAGAATGTTTGGTTCTCATGGCGGGGGTATATCAATTTGCGATAGAAAAGCACCATGAATAGTTGGATGACCCCGGTTCCACAAGACAATGAATCCGGCGCGACGTTGCCACCTCCACAATTTGCAAGTACTGGTGTCGAATCAGAAAAGCCACGTCGTAAAAAGTCGGGAGTGCTATTGACATTGGTAGTTGGCTTTATCGGTGGAGTAATTGGAACCCAAGTTTCAACTAATTGGGATCTCTCAATCGGTTCTGGCTCATCAGTTCAGTCATCAAACTCTCCGCTTGTTACCAGTGAAGTGAGCCCTGATGATTCAAGCATTGGCGACACGGTTATTGCCCAAGTTGCAAATGCAATGTCGGACAGTGTTGTCACGATTTCAAGTTCTATCGACGATGGAATGTCAACAGGTGAAGCAACAGGTACTGGAGTGGTGCTCACGGCTGACGGAGAAATTCTGACTAACTCTCACGTGGTTGCCGATGCAACTGAAGTCCATGTGCGATTTGCTGGCGAAACCGAACCACGCCTTGCGAAAGTTCTTGCATCAGATCCCGGGAACGATCTTGCGCTGTTGAAAATTGA
>JALQWV010000044.1 GCA_023263465.1 Ilumatobacteraceae bacterium | reverse complement strand
CCACTTCGGGAATAACGTCACCTGCTTTGCGCACCACCACGGTGTCGCCAGGACGCACATCTTTCAGAGCAACTTGTTCGCGGTTGTGCAAGGTGGCCATTCCCACCGTTGAACCGGCAACAACTACTGGTTGTAAAACTGCAAACGGAGTAACTCGACCTGTTCTGCCGACCGACACCTGAATGTCATTCAAAATGGTATTGCGTTCTTCCGGAGCAAACTTGTAGGCGATTGCCCAACGCGGTGCACGTGAGGTAAACCCAAGTTGTTCACGCTGCGCAAGGCTGTCGAGCTTTACTACTGCTCCATCAATTTCATAATCCAAGTCATGACGACGAGCTTCCCAGTGGTCACAGAATGACTTCACTTCCTTCATGTTGTTCACCAACTTGCGCTCAGGGTTGGTTGGCAAACCAAGTTGCTTTAAATAATTCAATGTTTCGTGATGGCTGGTTAGCTCGGGAACACCTTGTGTTTCACCCAGTTGGTATGCCCAAAAAGCCAAATTTCGTGTGCGAGTTATTGCCGGGTCTTTCTGACGCAAACTTCCTGCACCTGCGTTACGTGGGTTAGCAGGAACCGACTCTGGTTTCTTACCCTGCTTCACGCGTTGTTCGTTTTCACGTTCTTTGTCGGCTTTTAATTGCTCAAAAGCTGCAATTGGCATGTACACCTCGCCACGAACTTCCAACACTTCGGGAATACTTCCGCCTTTAGGTGCTGTCAACGTATGTGGAATGACCTTGATGGTTTTGATATTTTCGGTTACGTCTTCGCCAACTTTTCCATCACCACGAGTTGCTGCTTGTACTAGTACCCCATTCTCATATCGAATGCTGATTGCAAGACCATCAATCTTCAATTCGCAGATGAACTGCATGTCTGCACTGCCGAGGCCCTTCACCATGCGCTCTCCCCAGGCCTGCAATTCGTCTGGCCCCATTGCGTTATCGAGGCTGGTCATTGGTGCGCGATGTGTAACAGGCGCAAACGTGGTGATTGCCGGTGCACCAACTTGCATGGTTGGCGAATCAAGAGTGACGAGTTCGGGAAACTTTGCTTCAAGTGCCTGCAATTCGCGCTTCAATTCGTCGTATTCTGCGTCACTGATTTCTGGCGCATCGTGAGCGAAATAGCGTTCGTTATGCAGGTTGATTGCATCGCGCAAAAAGGCTGCGCGGTCGCGGTCCTTCTTTGTTGCTTTTGTACCGCCAGCCATATGAGCAACATTACTTGTGGGCTGCACTACGGCTCTAGGCTCGTGACGTGATTCAGCGTCTACTTACGCACATTGCTTGGCCCGTTCGGCTGTTGTGGATCTTCGTCGCACTGTTCCAACAAAGTTTTTCGGTGGGTATGTGGTTGCTGTGGACCGTGGTGGCAATAGGCACCTGGATCCTCCACCCAATCTCACTTACTGCAATTCGTTTGAGTAGCCCCGTTGTTTTCTTATCCCTTATTGCCCAACTGCCATCTGAGGAATTTGGGGTTCTCCCTGTTGCTCTTGCAACCGCATCTCTTGTGGCACTACTCCTTATATATACGTCTGATTTCGGATTGATCCAGGTTCAGGCCGGAGCGTACGGGAACGAACGCCGATTCCTCCTTCGTATTCCTGTCAGCCTGGCGCTCCCCGCCTTCCTTGCTTGGTTTGTACTCACCGCGCTCTTTGTTGTTGCAGACACCCTTTTTGCGAAAGGACTCTGGGTCGGTGGATCAGTCGTTGCAATATTTTCATTCGCAGCCACCTGGAAGTTTGCCCCACAGATCCATCGTCTTTCATTGCGCTGGCTCGTGAGAGTTCCTGCAGGATGGGTAATTCACGACGGAGTCTTACTCGCAGAGAATCTCCTCATGCGTTCGCACAATGTTGCCTCATTGCGATTGGCACCTGCAGACACTGAGGCCATTGATCTTTCCGGAATTACTTACGGTGTTCCTCTTGAAATTTCTCTTCGCGAAATGACTGATGTGCGTCTCACGCCACTGTTGAGCAAAGTTACAAAAACTGTAGATGCAC
>JALQWV010000026.1 GCA_023263465.1 Ilumatobacteraceae bacterium | reverse complement strand
TGTAGCGGAAGGCGGGAATCTTGGTGTCGGGGTCGTTTCCGCTGAGTG
Source organism: Ilumatobacteraceae bacterium (assembly GCA_023263465.1). Taxonomy (GTDB): domain Bacteria; phylum Actinomycetota; class Acidimicrobiia; order Acidimicrobiales; family Ilumatobacteraceae; genus UBA3006. The sequence goes on along the minus strand of JALQWV010000026.1, from coordinate 2,472 downwards.
ATGCCTGGGGGCGCATTGCTGACATAGCCTCCGTATCGTAGATGAGCCAAGCGGCAAAACCGCCGAGTTTGGATTGGAAAGGCAGTACAGGTAAGACGATGGGCAGACCACAGGGCCGTTCACGCGGGCGTTCATCGAACAGCCGCAAGCACAGCTACCCTCGCGAGGCCCGCATCAGCGAGACCATGCGCGAAGTGGTGGCCGAAGAATTGCTGCGAATTGATGATGATCGCTTGGCTTTCGTGTCAATTACTTCAATTGATGTTGATGCTGAAATGAATCGTGGGATTGTGTACTACGACTCGCTGCAGGGCCCAGAAGGCGATGCCGCAATTTTGGCGGCGTTTAGTCATTACCGCAAACAACTGCAATCGGCGATTGCTACACAAGTTCATGCACGTCGCACACCAATTTTGGAATTTCGCCCAGACGACGCTATTCGTGCAGCCGCACGTATTGATGAAGTGTTGCGTAATGATCCAATGCATACGCGCAATCATTCCAACGACACGGAGTAGTAATGGCGAAACGCCGTCCGCCGACCGTGCACGGTTTGGCGCTCATAGATAAGCCTGCAGGTATGACAAGCCACGACGTGGTAAGCAGACTTCGTAAACAGTTGAACGAACGTCGCATCGGCCATGCAGGAACACTTGACCCCGACGCAACGGGAGTGATGGTGGTTGGCGTTGGCTATGTCACTCGCTTGATGCAGTTTTTGAGTGGAATGGATAAGACATACACATGTGAAGTGGTGTTTGGAAGTGAGACCAACACACTGGATGATTCTGGAGTCGTGACGGCAACTCATGACATGGGCGAACTAACCCTTGACGCGGTGCGCGCTGCTGCAACGAAGTTGACCGGCACAATCATGCAAGTGCCACCTATGGTGTCTGCATTAAAGGTTGACGGTAAGCGTTTGCATGAACTTGCGCGCGAAGGTATTGAAGTAGAGCGCAAACCGCGACCGGTAACGGTGTATTCATTCGATGTGCGCAATGTTCGAGTTGATGCTGGAACGACTATTGCGAGTATTGAAGTTCGATGTTCATCGGGAACCTATGTGCGTACGCTTGCTGCAGATCTTGGAGCGTTACTTGGTGGTGGTGCACACCTGCGCAATCTGCGCCGAACATCAGTTGGAGATTTCACGCTTGCCGATTGCACCAGCATCGAGAATGCGAAGTTGCTCGAACCGATTGCTGCGCTGCGATCCATGACTCGTGTAGTAGTTGACCACGATTCAGCAGTAAAGGTTCGACATGGACGCTCGTTTCCTGCATGGTCTGGAAATTCGCCGTGGGCGGTAGTGGACGAATCTGGTGCACTACTTGCCGTGTATGAATCAGATGGACCTAACGCAAAACCATCGGTGGTTTTAGCCGAAGCGATAGCGTAAATATTCGTGCTTATTCTTCGTGATTCCGATAGTGCTGCTGCTCCAGCGCAACGATCTGTAATCACTATTGGCGCATACGACGGCGTGCACACCGGTCACCGCACAGTTATTTCACATGTGCAAAACGAAGCGAAACGCCTGGGCTGTCAAGGAGTGGTAGTTACTTTTGATCAGCATCCGGCATCGGTGGTGCGACCCGAGTCGGCTCCAAAGTTGCTCACCGATAGCGAACAAAAAATTGAACTTCTTGCTGAAACTGGCATTGATGCAACCTATTTGGTGCATTTTGATGAAGCGGCTTCAAAAGAAGACCCTGCTGCCTTCGTGAAGCGAGTGCTGGTCGATGCACTTGGCGCAAAGTTGATTGTTGTGGGCGAAGATTTCCACTTCGGATACAAGCGCGGAGGAAATGTGGCTTTACTTCGCGAGCTTGGCAAGCAATACGACTTTGACGTGGCGCCAATGCAACTCGTGCCTCGACCAGATGGGGTGGCTGAGCCAGTGAGTAGCACCGCAATTCGCCGCGCACTTGCTGGCGGGCAAGTAGAGATTGCACAGCAATTACTCGGCCGACCGTTTTCAGTTCGCGGAGTCGTGGTGAACGGCGACAAGCGAGGTCGCACCATTGGCTTTCCAACCGCAAATGTTGAAGTGTCAAACCAGATGTGTGTGCCAGCCGACGGTGTGTATGCCGGAATGTTTACGTGTGCCGATGGCAGCGTGCACGGATGCGCAATCAACCTTGGTCGCAGGCCAACATTTTTTGAACACGCAAATGTGTCGCTACTTGAAGCGCACCTACTCGATTTTTCAGGCGACCTGTACGGTCAGCAGGTGAGTGTCACGTTCGAACACTTCTTGCGAAGTGAGCGCAAGTTTGACGGACTCGAGGCGATTACAGCGCAGCTCCAACTGGACGTAGCGGCGGCTCGCGATCTGGTCGGCTGTAAGTAGTGGTTCGCTGACGAAGTGACCGGCCAAGAGGCTCGGCAATTGCTCTAAATGATTCTTCAGTCATTAATTGACCATGGTTCGCACCTGCTGCGCGCGAAATGTTTTCGTTCATCAAT
>JALQWV010000023.1 GCA_023263465.1 Ilumatobacteraceae bacterium | reverse complement strand
CTCGTTGCGAGCAATATCGGTGGGTACAACAATGTTGCCACTCATCAGAAATATGCGCTGCTTGTCGAGCCCGGTAATCCGGTGGCACTATCTGAAGCATTGCATGAGGCGATCACAAATGTATCCAAGCGCGAACAACTTGTTGCAGGTGGACATGCTCGCGCGCAGGATTTCTCGATGCAGCGTTTAGCTCAGTTATACATAGAGATTTACAACAAGTTATTGAATGATGAAGCAGAGAGGTTGCTAGAAATCGCTCCGAATCGGTTTGTTGCGATGTTCGAAGACAGAGTGCTGCGTCGTCCGAAGTTTCTCAACAATCGCCTAAACACGCAATGAGCGTGTGATCTCTGTGCCTCGGACCGGTGCCGTAGACTGCAATTATGAGTACAACACTATTAATAGTTCTCGTCCTCGTTCTTATTGCGCTTTTCGTTGGAGTTACGTACAACTCCTTAGTGCGTCGGCGCAACGAAGTTGACAACGCATGGAGCCAAATTGATGTGCAACTCAAGCGACGTCTTGATCTCATCCCAAATCTCGTGGAAACGGTTAAGGGGTATGCGGCTCACGAAAAGACTGCACTTGAAGCCGTCATCGCAGCGCGTAATACGGGTATGGCGGCGTCGTCAGATCCACATGCACAGGCCTCCGCAGACAATGCAATGACGGGAGCCTTGCGTCAGTTATTTGCTTTGTCAGAGGGTTATCCAGACTTAAAGGCAAACCAAGGGTTTGTTTCGTTGCAAGAAGAACTTGCCAACACCGAAAGCCGCATTGCTTACGCGCGGCAGTTCTACGGTGACGCCGTATCTTCATACAACACTGCCATCCAGAAATTCCCGAACGTGGTGTTCGCCGGCATGTTCGGATTCTCTGAGCGTGAATTCTTTGAAGCAGAGGATGCTGCGCGAGTAGTTCCGGAAGTGAAGTTCTAGTAGTGAACGATCTCATTGCTTCGAATAAACGTCGAACCGTTTTCTTGATGTTCGGCTTCGTAGTTTTTCTGCTTGTGGTGGGTCTGGCTGTCGGCTCATTAATTGGCAATGGCGTAACAGGAACAGTTATCGCTCTCGTGATTTCTGCGATCACGGCCGTGACGTCGTACTGGAAGTCAGACAAAATTGCGTTAGCCGTGAGTCGGGCAGTCCCTGCCGATGTCAACGAATATCGACGCTTGCATAACCTCGTCGAAGGTTTGTGTATTGCTGGCGGCCTTCCCAAACCACAGGTGTACATCATTCACGATGACGCTCCCAATGCATTTGCCACGGGGCGCAATCCGAAGAACGCTGCAATCGCAATGACCACTGGATTGCTCAATCAAATGAATCGTGTAGAGCTTGAGGGCGTAGTCGCTCACGAGTTGTCGCACATTAAGAATTACGACATTCTGGTTTCAACCTTGGCTGTCACTCTTGTCGGTTCGATTGCCTTGATTACCGACATGACATTGCGCATGATGTGGTGGAATGGTGGGCGAGTGAGCCGCAGTGGTGATCGGGACAATCGAGGGAATCCCATTGCCATTATCGGATTTGTTTTGTTGCTGGTGTCTCCGCTTATTGCTCGCGCAATGCAAGCTGCGGTGAGTCGACGACGTGAAACCCTTGCCGATGTCTCGGCAGTTCGCATGACCAGGTATCCGCCGGGGCTTATTTCTGCATTAGAAAAACTTCAGGCTGATCACACTGAGACGCATTCAGCAAGCATGGCTACGGCTCACATGTGGATTGAGCAGCCGTTGTCAGGCGTGAAAGACGCGGGCAGGCTAGGTATGTGGCATAAACTTTTCAATACCCACCCGCCTCTATCCGAGCGAATTGCTTTGCTCAGGGAGATGTAAATCATGAATCGTCGAGTAACTGTTTTCGGTTCACGTTCACTTGCTCTTGCAGCGGTAGTTGTGCTTTCTGCCTGCGGAGGATCAAGTGGATCTTCCACTTCCTCAACTGACTCGGTTTCAACAACCGAGGTTGCAATTGACACACCTGTGTATCCACTGCTCGGAACTCCAATTGAAGATGCTGCAGCGACCAGTCGTCCTGCGATGGTCGTCAAGATCGACAATCACCCAAGTGCGCGTCCGCAAGCAGGAATAAATCAGGCTGACATCATTTTTGAAGAGAACGTGGAAAAGCTGACTCGTTATGCAGCGGTCTTTCATAGCGAGGGTTCCGATCCCGTAGGTCCAATTCGAAGTGGTCGTTTCCAAGACATCAATTTGCTGGGTTCATTGAATAAGCCGCTGTTCGTATGGAGTGGTGGGAACAGCAAAGTGTCTGCGGCAATTGGTAAGTCAGATTTAGTTGATCTGAGCTATTCCAAAGCAAATACCGACGGTGGGTTCAAGCGCAGCGATGAGTACAGAGCCCCACATAACCTCTTTGCTGAAACAACAAAGCTGTGGACACTTGCGCCAGCTGGTTCATCTGCTCCGCAAACCCAATTCACCTACCGAACAGTGAGTGATGCGAATGCGTCAACATCGAAAGAAGCAATTGGCTTAAAGGTGTCGATGGACGGAGTCAAGGTGCAATGGGATTGGGATGCAACCACAAAGGAATGGGTGCGCACTCAAGATGGAACCATCGTCGTAGATACCGCAGATATTGCTTTGTCGGTTCCAAACGTCGTCGTTCTGGAAGTTGAGTACACCAATACCTATAGCCCGACTTCGAAAACACTTGGCACTGGAAAGGCCTATGTGTTTACAAATGGAGCTGTATACGAAGGCACGTGGTCACGGTCCGACCGCTTAAAGCCATTCGAATTAAAAGACTCTGCTGGCGGCATCATTAAGTTGACACCAGGTCAGACATTTGTTGAAGTGTCGCGCGCGGGAAAAACCGCAGTGGTTTCACCAGGCATGACGCAAGACGAGGTGAAATTCCCATAATTCACATTTGGGATTTCCCCGAGTTGGCTTATGGGTCAAGCAGGCTTGGTCGGTACGCTTAGAGACATGACGACTAGTAAGGCAATCTCGGCTTCTGGGCCAATGAGGGTAAATCGTGGCTTGGCAGAAATGCTCAAGGGTGGCGTCATCATGGACGTGGTTAACCCAGAGCAGGCAAAAATCGCCGAAGATGCTGGTGCTACTGCGGTGATGGCCCTCGAGCGAGTACCTGCCGACATTCGTCGTGATGGCGGTGTTGCTCGTATGAGCGATCCGGAAATGATTGAGGGAATTAAGGCCGTCGTCACTATTCCAGTCATGGCCAAAGCGCGAATCGGTCACTTTGTAGAGGCCCAAATTCTTCAGGCTTTGGGAGTGGACTTCATCGATGAATCTGAAGTGCTGACACCTGCCGATGAAACCCACCACATCGACAAATTCGCATTCACGTCACCTTTCGTGTGCGGCGCGACAAATCTTGGTGAAGCTCTTCGGCGCATTAGTGAAGGCGCAGCACTCATTCGTTCAAAGGGTGAGGCAGGCACGGGAAACGTGGTTGAAGCTGTTCGACATTTACGCAGCATCATTGGTGACATTCGCCGCATTACGCAGGCTGACTCAGCGGAGTTGTTTGATTGGGCAAAGAAACTTGGTGCGCCTTTACCACTTGTGCAAGAAATTGCGGAGACCGGCAAATTGCAAGTGCCAATTTTCTGTGCTGGCGGAATTGCAACTCCTGCAGACGCAGCACTTGCGATGCAGCTTGGCGCAGAGGCTGTGTTTGTTGGATCGGGAATTTTTAAGAGCGATGACCCGTCGCCGCGCGCGAAAGCAATTGTCGAAGCAACAGCACACTTCCGTGACGCACATGTGTTGGCGAGAGTTAGTCGCAATCTTGGCGCGCCAATGACTGGTATTGGCATGGACAAGATCAACGAGCGCTACGCCGAACGCGGCTGGTAAAGCAGCTCCACTTGTCACGCAGAGTTGGCGTTCTTGCACTGCAGGGCGCTTTCGAGGCTCACCAACATGTGTTGCGAGGTCTTGGCGCTGAATCGACTCAAGTTCGTACACCCTCTGACTTGGAATTGGTCGACGCGCTGGTGATGCCTGGTGGCGAATCAACCACAATGTCGCATTTACTGCAGACCTGCGGACTGTTTGATGCAATCGATTCGCGCTTACAGCAGGGGATGCCAGTATTTGGCACGTGTGCTGGAATGATTTTGCTGGCAAAGGGTGTGCTCGATGGGCGATCGGATCAGAGAAGTTTTAGTGCAATTGACATCGATGTCAGGCGCAATGCTTATGGCCGACAAATAGACAGCTTCGAAACGGATATTGCTGTTGATGGGTTGGCAGAGGATTTTCATGCGGTGTTCATTCGTGCGCCGCAAATTTCGCGCATTGGTAGTGAAGTAGAGGTGTTAGCGCGCCACAAAGAAAGCGCTGTCTTGGCTCGGCAGGGTTCGGTGATGGTGGCTTCCTTTCACCCCGAACTCACGAACGACGCACGTATACATTCAATGTTTATCGGTTTATTGCAGGAGGTATAACGGTGTCCGGTCACTCCAAATGGGCGACAATTAAACGCAAGAAGGGTGCGATTGACGCCGCGCGCGGAAAAATCTTCGCCAAGATGTCGCGTCAACTTGAAGTAGCGACACGCGAAGGTGGTGGAGACCCTGCAAGTAATGCCTCGCTACGAACGATTATCCAAAAGGCAAAAGCTGCACACATGACGAACGACGCCATAGATCGTGCGATTAAGCGAGGCCTTGGCGAGCAAACCGGTGCAGCATTTGAGACCGTGACATACGAGGGGTATGCGCCAGGCGGTGTGGCGATGTTGGTAGATGCATTGACAAACAATCGAAATCGAACTGCAGCAGATGTGCGAATGGCATTTAGTAAATCGGGTGGCGCATTGGCTGAGCCAGGAGCTGTTGCTTGGCAGTTTTCGCGCAAGGGAATTGTGCAAATTGAGAAGAGCATTAGCGAAGATGAAGTAATGCTTGTTGCGTTAGATCATGGTGCGGAAGATGTTGTTGATGATGGTGACTCATGGCGGGTTACCTGTGACTCGACCACCGTGTTCGAGTTGAAAGCCGCGCTGGAAGGTGCGGGAATGAATGTTGTGTCGGCAGTGAGCACTATGGTCTCGTCAATAAGTGTTGCAGTAACTGCTGCAGATGACGCGAAGGCTATTTTGAAGATCATGGACGATCTCGAAGACAATGATGATGTACAAGATGTTTATGCAAACTTTGATATTTCGGATGAACTATTACATGAGGTAGCGCAATGACACTTAACGTTGGGGATCGAGCACCGCAGTTCACACTGCAGGGGACTGGCGGGAAGACATACTCGCTTTCTGACTACGCGGGTAAACCGGTGGTGTTGGTGTTCTATCCAGGCGACAACACGCCGGTGTGCACGAAGCAGTTGTGCTCGTACAACAACGAAATGAGCCAATTTGAATCTGTCGGCGCTCAGGTAATTGGTATTTCTTCGCAAGGAGTAGAGAGCCACGACGAGTTTTCCGGCAAGCATGGATTCTCGTTTCCTCTTCTTGCTGATGTCGACAAATCGGTGTCAAAGCAATACGGAATTCTTGGTCCGCTCGGGTTCCCACGGCGAAGCGTGTTTGTCATTGACAGTTCTGGTGTGGTTCGCTATGCCCACCGCGCCCTTGCAGGGCTTTCCTTCCGCTCAGTGGACGAATTGGTGGCTGCTGTAGAAAAGGCCAAACTCAGTTAGCAGCTCCAACTAGGCTAGAACATATGTTCGCCTCATCGTCGGTGGTTCTAGGGATAGACCCGGGTCTCACACGCTGTGGTTATGCCGCCCTTGCCCCACGTGCTGGTGGATCAGTAGTAGCAGTCTCCATGGGAGTCTTGTCGTCTCTCAAGGAAGATCCATTGCCACGGCGATTGGCTTTGCTGCAGTGCGATCTTGAAGCCTTGATTTGCGAAGTAAAGCCAACGGCGATTGCGGTTGAGCAAGTTTTTTTTCAAAACAATGTGCGCACTGCGATGAGCGTCGGACAGGCAAGTGGCTTGGTGCTTGCTCTGGCATACAAATTGGACATTGAGGTTGTGCAATACACGCCAAGCCAAGTGAAGAGCTCGGTCGCGGGTTCGGGTACTGCAAACAAGGTGCAAGTGCAGAAAATGGTGCAGAAAAGGTTGGGCCTCAGCGTGTTGCCAACACCTGCTGACGCAGCAGATGCTGCTGCTGTGGCGCTTTGTCATCTTGCCGTTGCGCCATTAGCGAACAGCGTGAAGCGCGCATCATTGGGCGTCAAGTGATGATTGGTTCTTTGCGAGGAACAGTTGTTGAACGCAATGCGGATTCAACCGTATTGATAGATGTTGGTGGTGTTGGATACTTAGTGCACGTGACACCCCGAACACTTGCAGAGCTCGAACCAACGTCTCAGGCGTTTATGTACGTGTACCACCACATTCGTGAAGATGCACAAACGCTGTTCGGGTTTCTTGAAAAAGACGAGCGTGTTGCTTTCAACACCTTGATTGCAACACACGGAATTGGACCGAGTATGGCGATGTCTATCTTGGCTACGCATACGCCACGAGCACTGGTCGACATTGTCGCGACGAATGATCATGGTGCGCTCACATTGGTGCCTGGAGTGGGAAAGAAAACTGCAGAGCGCCTACTCATTGAACTGCGCGGCAAGCTTCAGTTACCTGTGCTTGATTCACTCGTTGATGGAAAAACAACTGGAACATCGGTTATGACTGATGTTCGAGAAGCCCTAACTGGGCTCGGCTATTCAAATGAAGAGATACGCGAAGTGTTGCGCGACCTCTCGGTAACTGACTCCGCTGAGAATATCTTGCGACAGGCGCTGAATGCTTTAGGAGTTCGTCGTGCGTGAAGAATTTGTAGATCCGCAGTATCGCGCGGAGGACTCGATTGATCGTGCCGATGAAACCGGCTTACGACCAAAATCGCTGGATGAGTTTGTTGGGCAACGTGAACTAAAAGAACATCTCGCAATAGTGCTTGAAGCCGCTCGTCGTCGAGGTCAGGCTGCTGACCACATTTTGTTGGCTGGTCCACCGGGGCTTGGAAAAACAACGATGGCGTCCATTGTTGCCCTGGAAATGAACGCACATATTCACATCACCTCTGGCCCAGCGCTTGAGCGCGCGGGCGACCTCGCCGCAATACTGACGAAACTAGAGCCAAACGATGTGTTATTCATTGATGAAATTCATCGCTTATCACGCACCGTTGAAGAAATTCTCTATCCAGCAATGGAGGACTTTCAAATTGACATCGTGGTCGGCAAAGGGCCCGCAGCTTCGTCAATTCGACTTACCCTTCCTCGGTTCACGCTGATTGGGGCCACCACCCGCACGGGAATGATCACCGGGCCACTTCGAGATCGTTTCGGTCTCGTAGCCCGACTCGATTACTACGACGACGAAGAACTGCAACGCATCGTTCAGCGTGCCGCCGGTATTTTGGAAGTATCCCTTGACGATCAGGGTGCTGCAGAAATAGCACGTCGTTCTCGGGGCACGCCACGTATTGCGAACAGATTGTTGCGTCGCGTTCGCGACTTCGCGGAAGTACGAGGCAACGGAAAAGTGAACAAAGCCTCTGCGCGTGAAGCGTTGTCAGTGTTTGGAGTTGACGACCTCGGTTTAGACAAAGTGGACAGGGCAATCCTTGGCGCAATTTGTAATCAGTTCAACGGAGGACCGGTTGGGCTTTCCACGCTCGCCATCAGCGTCAGTGAGCAAACTGAAACCATTGAAGATGTGTATGAACCATTTCTTATTCAACAAGGATTGATTGCGCGCACTCCTCGTGGTCGAGTGGCGATGCCGTCTGCTTGGACGCATTTAGGCCTAGTTGCGCCAGCGCAAGATCCGAATCTGTTTTCTTAACCTTCGCCACATCTGCGATGTAGGTTTTTGATCTTGGATATCTCACACATTGACTATGAGTTGCCCGAAGAGCTCATTGCCCAAACACCGATAGAGCCGCGCGATTCTGCTCGACTGCTCGTTGCTGCACCGAATGGGATTCAGCATCGACAGGTCAGTGACATTATTGACTATCTTCAACCAGGTGATGTTGTGGTGGTGAATCACACACGAGTACTTCCAGCGCGCTTGAAACTTAAACGTCGCACGGGCGGTGCTGTGGAAGTGCTCTTGTTGGAAGAGCGAGATTCGCAACAGTTGAAGTGGGAGGCACTCGTTCGGCCTGGTGGAAAGCTTTCGGTTGGCGAGGATCTTCTTGATCCTGCGGGTGCTGTCCTCTTGCGAATCGGTGATCGTTCACAGACTGGTGACACGTTTTTCGTGCATTTTGTAGCAGGATCACACAACGACGTGATGCAAAGAATAATTGAAGTTGGAGAAATTCCTCTTCCGCCATACATCACGACCGCACTGGCCGATCAGGATCGATATCAAACGGTCTTTTCACACGATCAAAAATCTTCTGCCGCACCAACTGCGGGCTTGCATTTCACGCCAGACCTGCTCGCGCGCATACGCGAAGCGGGAGTTGACATTCAAGAAGTTGAACTAGTCGTAGGACTTGACACTTTTCAACCGATTTCTGCCGAAAATCCACTTGATCACGTCATTCATACCGAGTCATATCGAGTGCCGACGGAAACCTTTAATGCGTGTGTGAGTGCGCGCCAACGAGGTGGGCGAGTCATCGCCATTGGCACTACTGCAACACGAGCGTTGGAAAGCGCTGCAACATTTGGTCAATTGCAAGGTCGCACAAATCTCTTCATCACTCCTGGATATGAATGGAAGATGGTCGACTTAATGTTGACCAATTTCCATATGCCGCGGACAACGCTTCTTTTAATGGTCGAATCATTGATCGGTGTGAAGTGGCGAGCAATTTATGCCGAAGCGATTGCCATGCGCTATCGCATGCTGTCGTTTGGTGATGCGATGCTGCTGTACCGTGGAACAAATGTTTCCAGTTGAATTCACTGAAATTGCCCGCGATGGCGTTGCCCGTGCTGGAATTGCAACAACTCACAGGGGAACCTATTCAACGCCATGTTTCATGCCTGTTGGTACGCGCGGTGCAATCAAATACCTCAGTGCGTCTGATTACGAGCAGTTAGGTGCACAGATTGTTTTGGGAAATACCTATCACTTGATGTTGCGTCCAGGCGCAGAGACGGTCGCTCGATTCGGCGGTTTAGGTGCATTCGCGGGGTGGGGTGGGCTTACTCTCACCGACTCGGGTGGATTCCAGGTGTTTTCACTGGATCCCGGTGTAGATGACGATGGAGTCACATTCAAGTCAACCTATGACGGATCTATGCATCGGTTCACTCCCGAGTCGGCAATTCACACGCAGCAACTTCTTGGCGCAGACATTCAGATGGTGCTTGACGTTTGTCCACCGCTTCCATCTCCTGCTCATGTAGTTCGAACCGCGTTAGAGCGAACTTCTGCGTGGGCGATGCGCGCAAGGAATTCACATACGCGAGACGATCAGTCGTTGTTTGGAATTGTCCAGGGAGGAATTGATGTCAATATGCGAACTGAAAGTGCGCAGCGTACGGCTGAGTTGAAGTTTGATGGCTACGGAATTGGTGGGCTATCAGTTGGTGAAACTCGGGACGAGATGGTTCCTGCTTTGGCCGCAGCAGTTGCGCAGTTGCCGAGTAATCGCCCTCGCTATTTAATGGGAGTTGGAGATCCAGCGTCGCTGGTTGAGGCAGTCAATCTTGGAGTAGATCAATTCGACTGCGTTTTACAGACGCGTCTGGGTCGCCATGGCACAGCCTTTACATCAACAGGCCGCGTAAACGTGAAGCGCGCCGAGTTTGTGTTGAGTGATGATCCAATTGATGCGCACTGTTCGTGCATGGTGTGCCGAAGACATTCTCGCGGTTATATTCGGCACCTATTTCAAGTTGGGGAACCAACTGCTTCGCGTTTGGTGTCTCTGCACAATGTGGCGTGGACGATTGAACTCATGAATCAGATGCGAAGGGCAATTGTCGAAGGTACTTTTGCCTCTCTCCGCCAAGAAATATTGACTATTTGGGGCAATGCGATGGGATCAGCGACCTCGTAGCGTTCAATTCGGCGAGTAGAGTATTGCTCTATGTTCCACGTCAATTCTCTTCTCGCGGCAGCTACTACGTCAACGAACTCAAGTTCGCCACTTAGCTTCTTGCCGATTATCGCTATTTTCGCAGCGATGTATTTCCTGTTGATCCGTCCGCAACGTAAGCGTGCAAAGGAACAAAGGGAACTTCAGAGTGCTTTGGCTGAAGGGGATCATGTCGTTCTGAACTCAGGCATTTATGGTTACATTTCTCAAATTGAAGATGGCAAGCCGTACATCTGGTTTGAAGCGAACACCGGAGTGGAGTTTCGTATTAATCGCTCAGCCGTAGCCGGAAAGACGCCAGACCCCGCCGACCCTTCTGCAGAACAGAAGTAGTAGCCCGCGCTCATGGCTCGTCGGCTTGTTGTTTCACTCGTTGGGGTGGTGGTTGTTGTATTCGGCTTGCTCATCGGCAACCTGGTCGCGGGCAACGTCCCATCGCTTGGTCTAGACCTTCAAGGTGGTGCGTCGGTAACGCTGCAGCCTGAGGGCACATACGACGCAAAAGCACTGGATGTTGCGCTCACCATCATCCGAGCTCGCGTTGACTCAATTGGAGTTTCCGAGCCGGAAATCATTCGTCAAGGTGACACCGTCGTGGTCAACCTGCCCGGAGTTGAAGATCAGCAGCGAGCGCTCGACATCATTGGCAAGCAAGGTCAGTTGTTGCTTCGTCCGGTTCTACAAGCAGGAACAGTGAACACGGGAGCTGACACCACGGTACCAAGTGCGTCAACAGTCGTTGATTCCACCTTGCCGGCAGCGAGTGGACCTGGCAGCTCACGCTTGGTTGCTGCAACGACAGTTCCACCTTCAACATCTTCGCCAACAACTGTCGCAGCCACGCAAAGTTCAACACCTTCGCTTGCTGAGATTTTGGCAAATCAAGATGCGAACGATCCAAACGCAGCGGTGGTGTTGCTCGGAAGAAATGGTGATGTGTATTCAGCAGGTCCTGCTGGTGCATCTGGTTTGGTGTTCAGCAATGACGCATCCGCTGAAATCAACAATGGAACGTGGAGTGTGGTGGTGAGTCTGCTGCAAGGTTCTGCAGGCGAAGATGTGTGGAACGCACTTTCAACTCGTTGTTTTAATAAAGATGCAACGTGCCCAACAGGACAAATTGCTATTGCTCTCGACGGCGAAGTTATTTCAGCGCCAGTGGTGCAGCAAGCTGTTTTCACTGGAGGCAATGTTCAAATTTCTGGCAGCTTCACAGAAGCCGAAGCCCGCGATTTGGCAAAGATTCTTGAATTCGGTGCTGTACCGGTCAAGTTCTCTGTCGCCACTGTGCAAACAGTTTCACCAACGTTGGGCAAGGATTCATTGCGTGCAGCAATTATCTCTGGTTTGGTTGGTGTGTTGCTGGTGATGTTGTTTTTCTTCTTCTACTATCGACTCTTGACCATTGTGGTAGTGAGTGGACTTGCGGTATCTGGTGCATTCCTCTGGAGCATTATCGCGTATCTGTCAAAGACGAATGGTCTTGCGCTCACGCTCTCAGGTGTTGCGGGAATCGTGGTCTCAATCGGTGTCACAGTCGACTCCTACGTGGTGTTTTTTGAGCGACTCAAGGATGAATTGGTAAGTGGTAAGACAATGCGTGGTGCTGCACAGCGAAGCTTCACGTCAGCATGGCGAACCATTTTGGCAGCGGACACTGTTTCATTTATTGGTGCAATCATTTTGTGGAAACTTACAGTTGGATCAGTACGAGGATTTGCGTTCTTCCTCGGCCTGTCAACGCTTACCGACGTGTTCGTTGCCTATTTGTTTACTCGGCCAGCAATTCTGTTGCTTGCCCGTTCGAAGTTCATGGCGGGTCGTAACGTACTTGGCGTAACAGTTTCCAAGGAGGCCACAGCATGAGCGGAGGTGTAGGTCGTCTCTATCGTGGTGAAACCACGTTTAATTTCTTCGGCCGGAGGTGGGTGGGCTTCGGTATTTCCATTGCACTCATGGTGATTACCGTTCTTTCACTGTTCACTCGTGGGTTGAATTTGGGTATGGATTTTGAGGGAGGAGTGGCGTGGGAAGTTCCCGCACAAACTCTCACAATTGACGATGTGAAGGCTGTGCTTGATGCAAATGGAGTTTCATCTTCAGACGCAAAGATTCAAATGCTTAATGGTTCTGATGGTTCGCGTATTCGCGTTCAAGTTGGGGCTGAATCCGAGGCAGTATCACAATCGGTCCAGAATGCACTCGCAGAAAAGGCATCGGTGAAAGCCGACGATGTGAGTGTCGCTCTTGTCAGTTCTTCGTGGGGGCGCAGCATCACCGAAAAAGCGATTCGGGCTTTGCTCGTGTTCTTTCTTGTGGTATCGATGTATATCTCGTGGCGTTTTGAATGGAAAATGGCCGTCTCTGCAATTGCGGCAATGGCGCACGACGTTTTGATCAGCGTTGGCGTGTACTCGGTGCTCGGACTTTCAGTTACTCCAGCCACCGTTATTGCATTCCTTACCATTTTGGGCTTCTCGTTGTATGACACCATCGTGGTGTTTGACAAAGTTCATGACAACACCAAGAAGTATTCAGCTTCACGTGTGTCGTATGGCGATATCACCAATGTGTCGATGAACCAGGTACTGATGCGCTCCATAAACACTTCATTGGCAGCAGTGTTGCCGGTGCTTTCCTTATTGATTCTTGGATCGTGGATTCTTGGAGCAGTTGCATTGCAAGAGTTCGCTTTGGCCTTGTTGGTTGGAATGCTCCTCGGTGCTTATTCATCGATTTATATCGCCACACCGTTGCTCGGCATCTTGAAGACTCGCGAAATAAAATTTAAGGCAATGGCAAATGAGTTGCATCTCGGCGAAGAAATGGCACGAATTGCGAGTTCAGGCAAGAAACCAAGTCGTGCAGTTTCGGCAGGTGCGTCTGAGTCTGACACTGAAGAGACAGTCAATCGTGAGGCTGCTTCGGTAACCGCAGTACTGAGTCACCCACCACGTCCGCGCAAAAAACAACGCAGATAAGGAGCGCTCCCCATGAGCACGACGTCGCGAGTTCTTCCATGGCGAAGGAATCAATCTGCGGTAGTCGAAGATCTTGTGCCATTGCTATCCGCATACAAGCGTCGTAACCCAAAGGGCAACGTTTCGCTAATAAATGCCGCTTACGAGATGGCGAGTGCTGCTCATAGCCATCAGTCCCGCATGAGTGGTGAGTTGTACATCAGCCATCCAATTGCTGTGGCACGAATTGTTGCCGAGATTGGCCTTGATGAGGTCTCGCTTGTGGCTGCATTGTTGCACGATGCTGTTGAGGACACAGAAATCACGCTCGCCGATGTAGAGGCGCGTTTCGGCTCAGAAGTGGCGGGAATTGTAGATGGACTCACCAAACTTGAGCGTCTGCAATTCGATTCTCGCGAAGCGCAACAGGCGGCCACCATGCGCAAAATGTTGGTTGCAATGGCTAAAGACATGCGAGTGCTGATTATTAAATTGTCGGACCGCATGCACAATATGCGCACTATCGCATCTGCACCAGTTGATAAACAGCGTCGAATTGCGCAAGAAACGCTTGACATTTATGCACCGCTTGCACACCGGCTGGGTATGCAGGAAATGAAGCAGCAATTAGAGGATCTGTCCTTCGCTGCATTGTTCCCGAAGCGATACGCAGAACTAGATCACTTAGTGTCAATTCGCGCACCTGAACGCGATGTGTATTTGGCAAAAGCCTTAGGTCAGGTGAATAGCTGGCTCACTGCAGTAAACATCAATGCCGAATTGACGGCTCGGGGCAAGCACCTGTGGAGTCTCTACGAAAAAATGGTGCAGAAGGGCAGAGACTTTGACGAGATCTTTGATCTCATGGCCATCCGCATCGTCGTTGATTCGGTGAAGGATTGCTATGGGGCACTCGGCGCAATTCACGGTAATTGGAAACCGGTGGTTGGTCGCTTTAAGGACTACATCGCGATGCCGAAGTTCAATTTGTACCAGTCACTGCACACCACCGTGATTGGTCCTGGTGGAAAGCCAATCGAAGTGCAAATTCGATCGCGCGACATGCATCAACGAGCCGAGTGGGGAGTGGCGTCGCACTGGTCGTATAAGGAAGGTGTAGCAAGTACAGACATTGATTGGCTCAATCGAATTATCGATTGGCAAGATGAGGTGTCGGACCCACGTCAATTCCTGGAGAGCCTGAAGACAGACCTCGAACAAGACGAGTTGTTTGTGTTCACGCCAAAGGGTCGAGTGATCGCGCTTCCACTTGATGCAACTCCAATCGATTTTGCCTATGGTGTGCATACCGAGGTCGGTCACACATGCATTGGTGCTCGAGTAAATGGACGACTGGTGTCGTTGGATTCGCGCTTGAATTCAGGTGACACCTGCGAAATTCTGACGTCAACTGCGGAGGATGCTGCTCCTTCAGAAGAGTGGGCGAATTTTGTAGTTTCGCCAAAAGCAAAAAGCAAGATCAAGCAGTGGTTCTCGCGAGAACGCATGGAAGACCTGGTTGATACAGGTCGTGACGATTTGGTCGAGCACATGCGCAAGCATGGACTTCCCGTGCAACGGGTGTTGTCATCCGAAGTGTTTGCACAAGAGCGCGAAGCGATGAACTATGCAGATGACGCAACGTTGTTCCGTGCTATCGGCGAGGGACACGTATCTGCTGAGTCAATGGCAGGACGCATCAGTCGACTCATGCGCGATGGCGGATTTGGTGAACAACTCTCCGTCGGTCTACGTCTCGATGCTGGAGATACCGCCGAGCAAGTTTCGGGTGTGCATGTTGAAGGGATGTCGGGCACGATCGTGCGCTTGTCAAAGTGCTGTACGCCAGTGCCTGGCGATGAAATTATTGGCTTCCTCGCAACCGACCTGGTAGTCAGCGTGCACCGCACCGATTGCTCAAATGCCATTTCGGCCGCAAGCCAAAACATTGGCCGAATGGTCGACGTGGAGTGGGCGGGAAGTGTGCATAATGCAACGTATGTGGCTGCCGTTGAGGTAGTGGCCTTAGATCGATCGCGCCTATTGCGTGACGTTGCCAATGCCTTAAGCGAAGAGCATGTGAACATCGTTTCATGTTCTACACATACGGGAGCCGACAGGGTTGCCCGGATGCGCTTTGAGTTTGAATTTGCCGATCCGAGTCACTTGCAATCGGTGCTCCGCACAATCAAGCGCATTGACTCGGTGTATGACGCATACCGAGTCATGGCTGGAGATCATCCAGCGTCTAATGTTCTCGCGTGAGTTCGTTTTCTACTAGCCCCGGAACACGGGACATCCTCACTCCCGATGCGGCTCGCTGGCGCAAGTTCCAAGACGTGTTTGCTGGAGTCGTAGAAGCAGCTGGTTACGGATTCATCATCCCACCGATGTTTGAAGACCTTGGAGTGTTTTTGCGCCTAGGCGAAGCAACCGATGTCGTGACAAAGGAAATGTACGACTTCGAGGACAAAGGCGGTCGTCGAATTGCGCTTCGTCCCGAGCAAACGGCGAGCGTCTGTCGTGCGTTTGTTCAACATCGACCAACTACTCCATGGAAGGTGTGGTACGCAGGGCCAAACTTTCGTTACGAGAAACCACAACAAGGTCGGTATCGCCAGTTTGATCAAGTGGGGTTGGAAGTCCTTGGCGTCGAAGACCCCTATCTAGATGCTGAAGTCATTGCGCTCGCAGCGCAGTTTTACGATCGCTTGGGACTAAAGGAAGTTCAGCTGTCAATCAACTCGCTGGGCGATGCAGGGGACCGCCAACGGTTCACCGATGTATTGCGCACGTACTTTGAGTCTCATGTAGATGAGTTGTCTGAAGATTCACAAGTCACGTTGACAAAGAACCCATTGCGCGTCCTCGATTCAAAGCGTCGTGAAGACCAAAAGATCATTGCAAACGCTCCTCGCATTCGCGATTATCTCAGCCCAACTGCAGGAGAGCACTTTGCGGCAGTTCTTGCCGCATTGGATGCAATGAACATCAAATACATCATTGACGACCGATTAGTTCGTGGACTTGACTATTACCGTCGCACCACGTTCGAATTTGTGAGCACTGCGCTAACGGCTGCACACACTGCGATTGGCGGAGGCGGTCGGTACGACGGTCTTGTTGAAGAACTTGGTGGACCAGCAACTGCAGGTATTGGTTTTGCTCTTGGGCTGGATCGAACCCTATTGGCTTGTGATGCAGAGAACGTGTTTCCTGCTCCTGACACCTCAGTGTTCGCATTTGTTGTAGACACGACCGGTGGTCAAGAAGCGTCGCTTGTGTGTCATCAATTACGCATGGCGCGAATTGGTGCTGACCGCGCCTTCGACAACAGAAGCATGAAGGCACAGATGAAGGCGGCCGATCGCAGTGGCGCACAAGTCGCGATCATTATTGGGTCAAACGAATTAGAAGCCGGGCAAGTAGTAATTCGACCAATGAAAACGGGTGAACAGTACAGCGTGGATCGCGAAGATCTGGTTGCTGCCATCCAAAATGAAGTCAGTAAAATTCGTTCTGCAAACTAGGCTGTAAGCCTCATGTCGTCTTCACTGCAGCCATTAGGCGAATCAACGTCATTTCGTACCCAGCTGTGCGGTGGCTTGAGGGCTGAGCACATCGGCACCACCGTCACCGTGTGTGGCTGGATTGCGCGCCGACGTGAGCACGGTGAACACCTTGCATTTCTCGATGTTCGCGATTACAGCGGGGTGGTGCAATGCGTTGTCGATAATGCGACCGATGTTCGATCCGAATGGGTGGTGCAAATCACCGGTCGTGTTCAAGCACGTCCAGACGGCACAGTTAACGCCAACCTGGCAACTGGAGAAGTTGAGTTGACCGACTGCAAAGTAGTCGTACTCAATTCTGCCGAAGCGCCACCGTTTCCCATTGATGCTCGCGCCGATGATGTGGATGAAAACGTTCGCCTGAAGTATCGCTACCTCGACATTCGCCGCGAGCGTATGCAACGCAACTTGCGGATACGTGCAAAGGTAAATTCCGCAATTCGTCGTGCCATGGAAGCGCAGAGTTTTGTTGAAGTGGAAACCCCATTTCTTATGCCAAGCACTCCAGAAGGTGCACGAGAATTCCTCGTTCCATCACGCAAGGAGCCTGGTTCGTTCTATGCCTTGCCGCAGTCGCCTCAGCTGTGGAAGCAATTGCTGATGGTCGCTGGTATTGATCGCTATTACCAAATTGCTCGTTGTTTGCGCGACGAAGACCTGCGCGCCGATCGCCAATACGAATTTATGCAACTCGATGCAGAGATGAGTTTCGTCACTAAGGAAGACGTGCTCGGAGCAATCAGCGAAGCGGTGATGGCTGCAGCGGAAGCCGTGTTGGGCGAGCGCCCGCCACAGATTGAACAAATTACATGGCTCGATGCAATGAATCGCTTCGGTGTTGATAAGCCAGACATGCGGTTCGGCATGGAACTCGTGGAGCTCACACATGTGTTCGCTGGAACCGAATTCAAAGCATTTGCACAAGCAGAATCAATTAAGGGATTGCGAGTTGACGCAGCAACCTATCCAGAAGCCGCTGCTTACGGTCGCAACAAACTTGACGCGCTTACTGACCGAGCCAAGCAAATTGGCGCAAAGGGATTGGTATGGATGAAAGTGGGTGAGGGCCTTGCGCTCGACTCGCCAGTAGCGAAGTTCTTGTCCGACGCAGAACGTGTATCGCTCGCAGCGACGATGGGAGCTAAGCCTGGGGATCTGTTGCTGTTGGTTGCAGACACATGGTCGACAACGTGTGATGTGCTCGGCACCTTGCGTAACGACATCGGTCGTCCGCCAGTACACGAAGGTCCGTATCGCTACGTGTGGGTCATTGACTTTCCACTATTTGTCGGAATCAATGCCACAACTGGGAAACCGCAGCCGGGACACCACCCGTTCTGTCAGCCACACCCAGAAGATATTGAGCGTCTTGAATCCGATCCAATGTCAGTACGCGCGCTTGCGTACGACTTAGTGCTGAACGGCTGGGAGTTGGGTTCAGGTTCAATTCGCATCCACGAGCCCGAAATGCAGCGCCGTGTTTTCCGTCAGTTGGGCATTTCGGATGAAGACGCAGATCGTCGCTTTGGATTCTTTTTGCAGCCCTTTAAGTACGGTGCTCCACCTCATGGTGGTTTCGCTTTTGGAACCGACCGCTTGGTTGCGATACTCGCTGGTGAAGAAAACATTCGCGAGGTTATTGCTTTTCCGAAGACTCAATCAGGTGGGGATCCAATGACCAATGCTCCTACACCTGTCGGGTCGGCTCAGCTCAACGAGTTGGGCATTCGACTACTTCCTCCGCCGGCGAAGAGTTAGTGTCGCCATCGGTGGGAGGCGCCGACGATCTGTTTACAGCTGCGGTAAATGATCGCTTGCGTAGTCAAGCGCCTCTTGCTGCGCGCTTACGACCCAAGAGTCTTGATGAAATAGTTGGACAGCAACATTTAGTTGCCAAAGGTGCATCACTTCGCAAACTCATTGAGGCCGATCGATTGTCATCGGTCATTTTGTGGGGTCCGCCCGGAACGGGAAAGACAACACTTGCTGAAGTTGTTGCGCTGACAACGAACCGTGCATTCGAACGGCTCTCGGCTGTGACTTCTGGAGTCAAAGATGTTCGTGAAGCTATTGAACGAGCAACTGATCGACTTGGCCAGCATGGTAAGTCGACGATTGTATTTGTTGATGAGATCCACCGATTCTCCACCTCGCAGCAAGATGCATTGTTGCCTTCTGTTGAAAGTGGAATTATCACGCTTATAGGAGCAACGACCGAGAACCCATATTTTGAGGTGAATGCACCGTTGCGAAGTCGTAGCACATTATTTCGATTAGAGCCCTTACAAACTGAAGACATTCGTGTGCTGCTTAATCGTGGTTTACAAGCAGAGGCGCTCAGCGCTACACAGGACGCCATCGCCAAGTTGATGCAACTCTCTGGCGGTGATGGTCGTCAGAGTTTGACAGCACTTGAAGTTGCCTGTGCGCTCGCACGGCCGCATGAAGTAACGCTTGACCACGTTGAAGCAGCACTCGGTGTGAGTTCATTGCGATACGGTCGCGACGATCACTACGACGTGGTTTCGGCATTCATTAAAAGTATGCGAGGTAGCGATGTTGATGCATCGGTGTTTTGGCTTGCACGCATGCTTGAAGCAGGAGATGATCCGCGTTTTATTGCCCGACGAATGATCATTTTCGCGTCAGAAGATATTGGCTTGGCCGATTCTCAGGCATTGGTGATTGCAGTAGCAGCAGCCCAGGCGGTTGATCATGTGGGACTCCCCGAAGCTCAACTCAATCTTTCGCAGTGCGCGATCTATTTGGCTCGTGCACCAAAGAGCAATAGCTCTGCCCAAGCCATCTGGAACGCACGGGCCGATATTCGTAATGGGGTGGACGTTGAAGTTCCAGCACACCTGCGGGACGCACACTATTCAGGTGCTCAGGAGATTGGGCATGGAGTGGGGTATCAATCGCCTCACCATGCTGATTTGCACGATGAAAGGGTGGAACAGGACTATTTACCTGCGCAAACTACAGGGCGGGCTGTTCCGCAGATTCCGTACTATCGGCCGTCACAAAACGACCGCTAGGGCAAGGCTTAGAGGTGTTGGAGGGTTATCTCAATGATGAAGCGACTGTTTTGGTTTGTGCTCGGCG
>JALQWV010000202.1 GCA_023263465.1 Ilumatobacteraceae bacterium | reverse complement strand
TGCACTCATTGCGCTTTCGATGTAGCGCGCAACGTCAGCCTCGTTTGGTAAAGGCACCCATGTGTAGCGAAAAGTTTCGCGCGATTCTGCTGCGGCTAGACGTAAACCCTCAACATGTTGATGAGATAGCGGTTCGAGACGGACTCTGTTTCCGCGGAGCGTTACCTGCGTAAGCGGGTGTGGCATGAACTACTTGAGGGCTGCTTCGAATGCTTTGGTTCCGTTAACTAATGCATTGCGCTCTGCCTCATTCAAAACTGAATAGGCAGGAATGCATAATGCGTCCGTGAGATTTTCTGCCTGCACCATAAGCGCACGAACTTGATCATCTACAACCGGTGCGTCGTCTTCTCCCCAACCGAAACCTTTCACGTCATTTGGTCGCTTCACATAGTGAGCCTGTTTCGATGTAAGGCCAACTGCGCGAATAGCAATGAGGTGTGCTGAACCACGGAACTCTCGAAGTGACGCGGCAAGTTGCATAGCGCGAGCGGGAGTGTCTTGCGCAAGTGGCATCGACTTAAATGCGGCAAACAGTGCGAGGCCATCTGGATCAGCAGCATTAAACACCTTTTCCATAGCCGAGGTGAACTCGTTTAGTCCCGGCATATCGGAGAGTTTCTCGCGACCCAATTGTGCTGCAACTTCATAGTGAGCATCACCAATCACGCGTGCAGCGTGTTTTGCCGTCGCCAGGCTCCATGCTGCATTAATAATGACCGGGTTGAAGTAGCCGAATGCTGCAGCTACCACGCTGCCCTCACAATCGCCGAGGCTTCCTCCGCGTCCTGCAACATAGAACTCCATACCTTTTAGGCCCATTGACTTGCCAACTTCAATGGCTTTTGGAGTGAAGTAGTACTTCCAGGCATTGTCGTTGAGAATTGGGCAAACGGTCTTGACGAGCTCTTCGTTAGTCATATGCGCAGGTTAGTTGGTTAGCGTTGCGCCCATGTCAGCGCAGATAATGTTCCCAGAAAACCCAGAGTTTCCGTTAATCCATACGCGGCGGTACGAGGTCCGCGCATTTCGAATGGCTGCTGACCGACTCATGCTTCGTGGGGTAGTGGTCGATGAAAAACCGGCGGGCCTGTATTTACAGGGTGACGATCAGCCGCTGTGGTTGCATCACATGATTGTGGATCTTGAAATCGTGTATCCAACATTTTTGATTGAAAAAGCATCCGCAACATTTCATGAACATCCTCATCTTGAATGCACCCACATCACCGATCACTACAAAAAGCTTGAGGGCATGTCAATCGCACGCGGGTTTAATGCGAAAGTGAAGGAACTGTTTGCGGGTGCGCGCGGTTGCACGCATATCACGGCATTACTGTCGGCAATGGCGCCAGTTGCTATTCAGGCCGGATGGTCGATGCGGGTTGCTGCGTCATCTTCTGAAGAATCAAACGTTGTTGAGGAAGGTAACTTTGAAGAGCAGCGCCGCAGGCAATTTGCAGGCACTATCAACACATGCCACATGTGGGAAGAGAACGGCGCACTGGCCGCGAAGGTGAAAGAGGGAAACTTTGTGGAAGTTCCGCTGTCAGTAAAAAAGCGATTGAAAGAACTTGGCCGCGGCGAGGAAGAGTGGTTAAACCTGAAGTAGTTATTTGCTTGCGGTATGCACCTTTAATGCGGTGATTTGTGAAATTGCAGTGAAGTCAGCATCTTGATGCAATAGCGGAGTATTTGTACGAATTGCGATAGCAGCAATGAGGCAATCAATTTGAGTTCGCACTGTGATGCCGACTTGTCTGCATGCTCGATAAATCGTGGCTGCATTGTGGTAGTCAATCGGTTTGGTTTCAATAACCGTCGCTCGGGATAACAGTCGCTTCAGATTTTTTGCATGGTTGTCATCGCGTGCACCTGAAAGAATTTCCATTGTGATTGCATCGCAAATATGGTGTCGTTTTGCCAACACATTTCTCAATTCAGAATTTGTTTCTGAACCTGTTTTACGCAGAAACTCGATCCATGCCGAGGTATCAACTAATGGCATGGGAAGCGGACCTTGCGCATTTCGGCTAGGTCGCCATCCCATCCAGTTCCTTCCATGGCCAGTGCTTCCTCGAGGGTCATAGGCTCATCAACTAATTGATTGAGTGCGAAATTGACCGCATCTTTCATGGTGGCTAACTGATACCGCTTCATTACCTTTCGGCATGCAACTTCATCAATATCAATATTTGTTCTTGCCATGGACATACCATACACCTCCTATACACATCACTGAAACGATAAATTCACGTCGATGTGTGAAGTGCAATATGTGATGAGGACGTCTATTTTCATGCAAAAAGGGCGACCCGTGAGGGCCGCCCTTTTCGAATTTCTGTGCGGCAAAGCCGCGTAATCCAACTTATGGTGCAATTGACCAGAGGCTGCTGCCAAGTGCTGGTCCAATGTTTGAGTTCTGCGTTGCTGCAACCGCAAACATGAACAGTGCGCCACCAGCCATAGAAATGTTCTTCATGAAGCCGATCATTTCTGGCTGCTTAGCTTCGCCTTGTGCGTTCCAGAAGTCGTGCATCTTCAATGCCATCACGATGAGCAAGACAGCGAGTACCAAGGCGCCCAAATCTGCGTAAACGCCAAGGATTACCGAAAGACCACCGAGGATCATGAGCACGCCTGAGAGAAGGTTGGCCAGCTTTGGCGCTGGAACCTTCTTGTATGCGGCGTATCCCGCCATTGCCTCGGCTTTAGTGAGATGATTGAGTCCGCTCATGACGAACATGAAGGCAAACAAGATTCTGCCTACGAGCATTACTACGTCCATTGATTTTCTCCTTGTAGATGAAACGTCTCCGGGGTGGAGATCGTTGCTATCGCAACTATAGTTCAAAAGTAGTTGCGCACGCAACTATTACGGTAGGGTTACCATGTGGCAAGCGCAAAGTGGCTAAATGACAGCGAAATGAGGGCTTGGCTGGGGTTCGTCACTCATGCCTCCGACTTGCTGCGGGCAATTGAGCGAGACCTTGAACCTTTTGGGCTAGATGGCGGTGACTATCAACTGCTAGCGATGCTTTCGGCTACACCAGACCATCGAATGAAAATGTGTGACTTGGCAGACACGCTTCGACTTTCAAGAGGAGGGCTCACGCGTCGCATGGAAGGTGTAGTTGCTGCAAAATATGTGGAACGAGTTCGTGACGAGATTGACGGACGGGCAGTCTTTGCTCTACTGACACCAAAGGGATATGCGTTTCTAAAGAAGATCGCGCCGCATCATGTAAAGAGCGTGCGCGGACACATGATTGATCTCCTCAGTGATGGTGAGATCAAGGCTGTGGGAAGCGCATTCGCAAAAATTGGCGAAAACCTGCGTTCAGCAGATTAAAAGTGTTGTGCTGATAGTTTCAATACATGGACATTCGCAAAATAGTCACAACATGTGAAGATATTCAGGCCGAACTCGGCGAACCTACTGGTCGCATTGTGCGTAAGGCAGTTGCCAGTGCGGTCATTGATAATCCACTTGTTGGTAAGCGTCATAAAGACCTCATCATTTTGGAAGCTATGGGAGCAGAGATTTCGGGATTGCTCGCAGAGCGCGCTCTTGCAGCATTGGGAGTTGAAGCAAACGAAGTAACCGCCTATGGCAAAGGCGCAATTGTTGGAACTGCAGGTGAAATTGAGCATGCGGCAGCACTCATTCACCCTCGATTTGGTGCGCCGGTACGCAAAGTAGTCGTTAAGGGTGACGACATCATTCCATCGACAAAAAAGGTTGCGGGTCCGGGTGCATCGCTGACCATTCCAATAACGAACAAAGACGACATTTGGTCATTTGATGAAATGGATTCGATCGAAATCTGTATCGGTGATGCGCCAATGGCTCACGAAATTGTGGTGAGCGTCGCTCTGGCAGTTGGCGGACGTCCCTTTGCTCGCACAAAGAAGCCGTCATGAGTTTTAAAGCGATCATTTTGCTCACCCGCGCAGAAGGTGCAACGCATGAGCAGTTTGCCGATTGGTGGTTGAAGCAGCACGCGCCGCTGGCAAAGCAATTACCAAACCTGCGAAAGGGTGTATTCAATTTGGTAGAAAACCCAGCCGATGGTGACCCAGATGGTGTCTCAGAACTGTGGTTTGACACGCAAGCCGATTTTGAGGCTGCATATGCAAGTGAAATTGGCAAGTCTGTTGTTGCTGATTCTTTGGCAAACGTTTCCGGTCGTCGTCGCATGTTCGTGGTGGAAAACACCATTCATTCGTAAATCAAGATGAATCGTCTTGGCCTCGTCACCTATGTGGCACACGAATATGACGAAGCGATTGATTTCTTTGTTGGCAAGTTGGGTTTTACGCTTGCTGAAGACACCGACATGGGTGAAGGCAAACGTTGGGTGGTGGTGTCTGCTGGAGAGGGTGCTTCGTTGTTGATTGCACGTGCTGAAGGCGAACTTCAGAAAGCAAGTATTGGCAATCAGACAGGTGGGCGAGTGGGATTCTTTCTGCAGACCGATGACTTCAAGCGCGATTACACAAACTGGACAGCGCAAGGAGTGAAGTTTCGCGAGCAACCACGGCACGAGGAGTACGGAACCGTTGCTGTTTTTGAAGATGTGTATGGAAATACCTGGGATCTCATTCAGCCCGCATGACCACGCGCACGACTTTGTTTGAGCGACTAACACCATGGATTTTTGTTGTGTTGTGGAGTACAGGATTTGTTGTTGCTCGGTACAGCACGAATAACGCTGGACCGCTTTCGTTTCTTACCGTTCGTATGTTGTGTGCGGCAGTGCTGCTGTACATCATCGCCAAAATTGTTAAGGCTCCAAAACTTGTTAGAGGTTCGTGGTCAACGTCTGCGATTGTTGGTACCTGCATGCATGCCATTTATTTGGGTGGCGTGTTTTATGCAATTAAGAAAGGGTTGCCATCTGGCCTAAGCGCGCTGATTGCAGGTTTGCATCCTGTTGTTACTTCTGTTGCGGGTCGAGTGTTGTTGAAAGAACGCTTGCGACGAAGCCAGTGGATTGGTGTGATGCTGGGAGTTTCTGGAGTGGTGGTGGTAGTCATTGACAAAGTCCGCGACGGAGTGGGTGATGTCACTACACCGGCTCTGTGCGCGATGGTTATTTCCATCTTTGGAATGTCAACCGGCACTTTGGTGCAACGCGCGCGCGGACGTGAAATGCCACTGGTTACTGGAACCGCAGCACAATATGTTTCTGCAGGCGCAGTGTTGCTCGTTGCATCGAGTTTGTTTGAAGACTGGGAGTTCACTATCAATATCGAGTTGGTGCTTGCACTGATGTGGTCAGTGTTCATACTTTCCATCGCAGCAGTGATGCTGATGATGCTGCTCATTTCGCGGCATTCGGCTGCACGCGTAAGCAGTTTGTTCTTTCTCACTCCGGCACTCAGTGCAATTGAAAGCGCCATCCTGTTTGGTGAACGGCTGAGCCCACTGGCGCTGGTGGCATTGGTTGTTGCACTTACGGGGGTGTGGCTGACCATGCGAAACCCCGTGGTTGCGCCTTCCCCCGAGTCGCTGCTGGCAGATCAGTCCTAAACCCTCACGTGCGGGGCCTTGAATTTGCGTGGTCTCAACTTTATGTAATGTAAAGGGCGTCATATATCAGATGTGTATTACAGGGGGATGAGCGATGGCACTTGCAGAACGTTTGGAGCGACTCGGTACCGAGACCGCATTTGCTGTTTCACTTGCTGCAGCCGAATGGGGCGCGAAAGGAAATCGCATTTTCCCTTTTCACCTTGGTGACTTAAACATTGCAACGCCACAAAATGTTGTTGATGCAATGAACAAGGCAATCAAAGATGGGAAGACGGGATACTGCCCGGCCGCAGGAATTCCACAGTTGCGCGAAGCACTTGCAGAAGATGTTGGTAGTCGACGCGGACTGAGCTTTGCACCAAGCAATGTTGTTGTTCAACCTGGCGGCAAGCCAGTGATCACCAAGTTCATCCAAACGGTGATGAACCCAGGTGAAGAAGTTCTCTATCCAAACCCTGGCTATCCAATTTATGAAAGTCAAATTGAATACTTTGGTGGCGTTGCAAAGTCATATCGCTACATCCCGTCATCTACAGGATTCAATATTGATCTTGATCATTTGAAGTCGCAAATAACGTCCAATACAAAAGCGATTATTTACAACGACTTGCAGAACCCAATCGGAGCAGAATCAACTGACGCAGAGCGCGAAGCCATTGCAGAAATTGCTATCAAGCACAACCTCTGGGTGTTGTCTGACGAAGCATATTTTGAAATGCGCTATTCGGGCACTTCAAAGTCAATTGCTGCATTGCCAGGAATGCTTGAACGAACCGTCATTTTGTACACCTTCTCGAAGAAGTTTGCAATGACTGGCTGGCGTTTAGGTGCAGCTATTGCTCCGACCGAACTCGCAAACCAAATTGCGAAGCTGAATACCAACGATGAGTCGTGCACGACCCACTTTGTGCAATATGGCGGAGTTGAAGGCGTGCGTGGCGATCAATCATCCATTCCAAAGATGTTGAACACTTTGAAAGAGCGTCGCGATGTTGCGGTGAACATGTTGAACGCAATGCCGGGCGTTAGCTGTCACTCGCCAGAAGCCGCGTTCTATTTGTTCCCCGATGTGACTGAGGCGATGGAGCGCAAAGGAATTGACGACTTGGCAGTGTTTGCAGAGCAGGCTCTGCATGCAACGGGTGTTTCATTCTGCACACGTCGCCATTTTGGTCGCCCACAGGAAGGCGAAAAGCGCAACTATGTTCGTTTTGCATTCTCGGGAATTGATAAGCAAGACATCCAAGAAGGCATGGACTTGCTCGGTAGTTGGATTGCCCAATAACTATGGCAAAGGTAGTGATTACCGGCAGAATTCCTGCGATTGCAGTAGAGCAATTGCGTGCTGAACACGACGTCGTTTCCTGGGACGAGCCAGTAGCCATTACGCGTGAGGAATTGTTGAAGCGCGTCAAGGGTGCAGATGCCATCGTTTCGTTGCTTACTGAAAAAGTTGATGCAGAACTCCTAGATGCTGCTGGTCCGCAATTGAAAGTGGTGTCAAATGTTGCAGTCGGGTATAACAACATCGATGTGCCTGCGTGCAAGGAACGCAAGGTACTGGTGACGAATACACCTGGTGTGCTCACCGAGGCAACTGCCGATATTGCAATGGCACTCATTTTGATGTCCACGCGTCGATTGGCAGAAGGCGAGCGGGTGATCCGCAAGCAAGATCCATGGCAGTGGGGAATGTTCTACATGTTGGGCTCAGGAATTCAGGGGAGCCAACTTGGCATTGTTGGAATGGGTTTGATTGGTGCAGCGGTTGCGCGCCGTGCGAAAGCATTCGGCATGACTATTGCGTACACAAAGCGCAGTTCGCTCGATGCTGCAACGGCAAAAGAGCTCGATGCTAAGCACATGTCAATGGATGAACTTTTGGCAACGAGCGATGTGGTGTCGTTGCATTGCCCGTATTCGCCAGAGACACATCACCTGATGAACGCAGAGACCATCGGCAAAATGAAGAAATCTGCGTATCTGATTAACACTGCCCGAGGACCAGTTGTTGATGAAGCGGCGCTGGTAGACGCGTTGCGAAGCAATGCAATTGCCGGAGCTGGACTCGACGTGTTTGAGCACGAGCCAAAGGTGCACGAGGGTTTGCTTGGACTAGACAATGCGGTGCTCATTCCGCATTTAGGTTCAGCAACTGTTGAGACGCGAACCGCGATGGCAACTACTGCGGCGACAAATTCGCTGGCTGTGCTTGCGGGGAAAACCGCACCAAACCTTGTTGGCTAACGAGATCTATTGACCAGCAGCGGTCAATGCATCAAGCAACGTGTTCCAACCAAGAGTTGCGCACTTGATACGCACAGGAAACTTGACGACGCCTTGCAGTGCCTCTAAATCTCCAAGATTAAGTGATTCATCAACAGGTGATTCATCTTCATCAACCGTCATCATGGACTTGAACTTCTTCACGATTGCTTTCACTTGATCGATTGGTTTGCCTTTGATCGCCGAAGTCATCATGGATGCAGAGCTTTGGCTGATTGAGCAACCGGAACCGTTAAAGCGAACATCGGTAACGATGCCATCGCGGACATCAACAAAAATGCGAATCTCATCACCACACAGTGGGTTATGACCCTCTGCGCTTACCGCTGGGGCATCAAGCTCGCCTCGGTTTCGGGGCGTGCGGTAGTGATCAAGGATGATCTCTCTATAGAGGTCTTCAAGTCCGGCCATGTTCGCTCCTTGGTCTACTCAGAAGATATCTGACGCACTGTCAAGCGCGTCAGCCAACATGTCGGCTTCATGCTGGGTGTTGTACAAGTAAAAGCTTGCGCGTGCAGTGGCGTTAGCTCCCAGAATGCGCATCAGTGGTTTAGCGCAGTGGTGACCTGCGCGAACACACACATTTGCCTGATCGAGCACTTGGCTGAGATCGTGTGGGTGAATGCCGCGGAAAGCAAACGAAAATGTTGCTCCACGTAGCTCAGGATTAGTTGGACCGTGAATAGTGATGTCATCGCCAAATCGGTCGGTGAGCGAGTTCAGCACATAGGTGCTCATTTCAATTTCATGGCGACGGATATTTGCCATCCCCAGATTCTCGAGATAACTGACGGCTGCGCCAAGCGCAATAACTTCGGCAATTGCTGGAGTCCCGGCTTCAAACTTTGCTGGTAATTCCGCAGTAGTGAATCCGTCTAGGCGAACATCGGCAATCATGTTTCCGCCACCAAGGAATGGTGGAAGCGCTTCAAGAAGTGCTTCGCGACCCCACAACACACCAACACCAGATGGCCCACACATTTTGTGCGAGCTAAAGGTGACGAAGTCCGCACCCCATGCTTGAACGTCAGTTGGCTGATGTGGAACCGACTGACAGGCATCGACAATGGCAATCGCACCAGCTTTATGAGCTGCGGCACAGAGTTGTTGAACAGGATTGATGGTGCCCAGCACATTTGACATTGCAGTGAACGAAAACGCTTTTACGCCTTGCAGTAACGAATCAAGATTCGTCAAGTCGAGTTGGCCATCGTTGGTGAGTGGGACCCAGCGCAATTGAATTCCACGTTCGGCCACCAGCATGTGCCACGGCACGATGTTGGCGTGGTGCTCCATGTGGGTGAGCAGCACAGTGTCGCCGGCTTTCATGTTTGCGCGACCCCACGACAAAATGACCAAGTTCAACGCTTCGGTTGCGTTCTTGGTAAAGATCACCTCGTGTGCTTTTGGCGCATTGATGAACTTGGCTAATGCCGTGCGCGTCCCTTCAAACAAATCGGTCGCTTCAGCGGCAAGTTGATACGCACTGCGATTGATTGGCGCGTATCCATGTGACATGAAGTTGGAAAGAGCATCAATGACTACTTGAGGCTTTTGCGAAGTATTGGCGCTGTCTAGATAGACCAGTGGTTTGTCATGAATGAGACGATGCAGGACAGGGAAGTCTTTGCGAATGGCAGTGACGTCGAGTGACATGACAGCAATTAGTCCTTGTATGCCTCGTAGCCAGATTTCTCGAGCTCCTCGGCAATTTCCATTCCACCCGATTTCACAATGCGACCATCAACCATGATGTGCACGAAATCCGGCTGCAGTTCATCAAGCAAGCGCTGATAGTGCGTAATCAACACGATGCCCATTTTTGGGCGTTCCTTGCGCACTTCGCGAATGCCGGCAGCAACAATGCGCAATGCGTCAATGTCGAGACCAGAGTCGGTCTCGTCGAGAATTGCTACTTCTGGTTCAAGAATTGCCATCTGCATAATTTCGTTGCGCTTCTTTTCTCCACCCGAGAAACCTTCGTTCAAGTAACGATCGACGAAGGTTGAGTCCATGCCAAGTCGTTTCATCCACGACATTGCAGACAGGCGCAACTCAAGAACGGAGAGATCGATTCCCTTTCGCGCAGAAAGTGCCTGACGCAGGAATTGAATGACCGACACGCCCGCAATTTCTTGCGGGTACTGGAAACCTAAGAAGATGCCTGCCTTGGCGCGAGCATCGGTTGGCCATTCGGTGATTTCTTCACCGTGGAAAAAGATCTTGCCCGACACCAATTCGTATTCAGGGGAGGCGAGCAAGGTGTTGGCAAGGGTGGATTTGCCAGAGCCGTTTGGGCCCATGATGGCGTGGACTTCACCTTCATTGACGGTGATGGAGAGGCCGCGAAGAATCTCTGCATCGCCTTCCACTGGCTTGGCGTGGAGGTGGTCAACCCTGAACAGTTCGGTCACGGGATCAAGTGTATTCAGGGCTTGCGTAATTAGCACTACGGACGTAGTGGAAATTGAGGGCCAGACCGGTGTTTTAGCGACCGTGTTGCACGCCTCGCCTATGGTGAAAATATGAACATAATTGGTACAAAATTCGCAAAATTTTCAGTTGCGGCAACGCTGGCCATATCCCCTCTTTTGCTTGCAGTTTCACCGGCTTTGGCATCGTGCACTGTCACCATTCGCAACACCACAAACTCAGACGATCGCTATACCGACACTGCTCATCAGATTCGCTACGAAATCAATTGGAATTGCGCGGGTGGTGGTCAAAGCGAAATGTCGAGCAAGGTCAGTTCATCAAACGCCATGATTGATCGAGTAGGCGATGTGTCGCCGAGTATGTCTGGATGGGCCGCCCCGGGTTCTGGCGCCGGCTTTGGTGCTGGCGGACTTACGAGCCAATTGTTACCGCAAACTACCTACTTCGTCCAGGGATATGTAGTTGCATCTGGTGTTACCTACTCATCAGAAATCATTGGAATCACTACTACTTCGGAAGAGGTTGCTGCACGAAACACCACAACCACAACAGCACCGATTGCAAGCGACCCCACTCTTGCTGCCGAAACACCACTTACTTCTGGCACGAGCAGCAGTCGCGTTTCTTCGGTGACGTCAGTGATTGACGCAATTGAAGACGATGGTCTTGAGGATGATTTTGCCGAGTTAACCGTGCGGATGACTGACGGCAAGTTTGATCTGCGCGTGAACTCGAGCTTCCCCGAGACCGACATGGTAATTCGTGCGCGTAAACCTGGAGTGCGAGTGATTGTGTGGAACTTCACCACAACATCAGACGGAGTTCGTCGAATTCTTACTTCGCGAAATCTCTCTGGTTACACACTTTCACTACTTGTAGATGACGAGGTATTTCACCGAGTTCGGGTTCGTTAAGTAGATGAATCGATCGCGAATGTTCGTTAGGAATGGCATGTTACGAAAAACCAAGGTGTTTATTGTTTTCGTGGCTTTGTTGACGGTCGCCGCTCCGGGACGTGCTTCAGCTATCTGCGTTATAAGTTCTGCACGACTTCAACAGATTTCTGAACGCGAAATTCTGGCGATCATTGATGGAAAGTGTTCACGTGAGGTGGGAGAGTCTGGCTACTTCACCGAGATAAGTCCGGGTGTTTTTGGTGAGGTTATGGCGGTGTATGGCCAGCGAAACATTGATCAGATTGGCGTAGGTTGGAAGTCTGAATACGGCTACAACATTGTGTTTCCTGAAAGCAAGGACTCTTATTCTGCTGGAGTGTGGATCGCTGATGCAGATGGAGTTATCCACTCGCAAGAGATGACCATTCGCAACTCTTTTGTCACGACGACCACCGCTCCAGCAGTTCCGACCACATCTGTGATTCAGCCAACTCCAAACACATCGCCAGCCGTAGAAGCAGTGGCATCTACGCCGACTACATCAATTCCTTCAAAATCCTCAATTGTCATTACTGAAGACGATGGAATTGAAGATGATTTTGCACAAATTGCAGTTCGTGCTCAAGGTAATAAATGGTTGATTGAAGTTGATTCGAGTTATCGATCTGCGCCCATGAGTATTAGGTTCCGTAAATCAGGTGCACGAGCAATTACGTGGAACTTTGTGACATTAAATGACGGGACGCGGCGAATTTTGACCAGCCGAAGTCTCAGTGCTGGGGTGTTGTTGCTTTCCGTTAATGGTGAAGTTGTAGATCGAGTGGTCGTTCCTTAAGCGGAGCGAAGTTCGCGCCAAATCGCGCGGTAGTTGGGGTATTCGTATTCGTCGCTGACGTACCCAGATTTGCGTAATTCTGCGTGATATTTCGGAAGTGAACGGAATGGAATTCCGGCA